>JAYUAK010000423.1:0-3015 GCA_043741335.1 Actinomycetota bacterium | reverse complement strand
CCGAGGGCCAGCGTGAGGATAGCCGGGATCGCGAGCGCGACCCGCGGCAGGATCGACCGATCCTCTTGGTAGCTGCCCTGGGGTTCCTGCATGTACATCAGGACGATCACCCGCAGGTAGAAGAATGCCGCAGCGACGCTCGAGAGCACGCCGATCACAGCGAGGGGCCAATGGCCCGCCAGGATCGCGGCCCCGAACACCCCCACCTTCGCCACGAACCCCACTGTCGGCGGGAGGCCGGCGAGGGACAGGAGGAAGAGCGTCATGAGTCCCGCCAACACCGGGCTCCGTTTGGCGAGACCGACGTAGGACGTGAGGGACGTTCGCGCTTCCCCCGTGCCCGAGACGAGCATCACGACGCCGAATGCGCCGAGCGTCATCACGGAGTAGGCCACCAGGTAGAACAAGACGGAACGGATGCCGATCTGGTTCGCGGACGTGAGGCCCGTGAGGATGAAACCTGCGTGCGCGATGCTCGAGTACGCCAGCATCCGCTTGATGTCGGACTGCGCGATGGCGAGCACACTCCCGACGATCACGGAGACGGCGGCGAGCACCCAGACAACGGGCGTCCAGTCCCACGTGAGCGGCTGGAAGGCGACGTCCAGCACGCGGATCAACGCCATGAACGCCGCCACTTTCGTCGCGGCCGACATGAAGGCCGTCACAGGCGTTGGGGCGCCCTGATACACGTCCGGCGTCCACTGGTGAAACGGCACGGCCGCCACCTTGAAACCGAAGCCGATCGTGAGGAACGCGAACGCGAGCAGCGCCAGTCCCTGGCTGCCGAACTGACCCGCCAAGGCGTGCGCGATCGCCACGATGTGCGTGGTTCCCGTCGCTCCGTACGCCCACGCGACGCCGAACAGAAAGAACGCAGAGGAGAACGCGCCGAGCAAGAAGTACTTCATGGCTGCCTCGCTCGCCGCGGGCCGGCCGGTGATCCCCGTCAGCACGTAGAGCGAGAGCGACAGGATCTCGAGCGCGAGGAACACGACGATCAAGTCGGCCGCGGCCGTGATGAGGGTCATCCCCGCGGTGGCGAACAGGAGGAGCGGGTAGAACTCTCCGCGGAACTCGTCACCGGAGCGCCCCAGATAGTGCGTGCCGAAAACAAGGCTCATCGCCGAGATCGCGATCAAGAGGAGCCGTGAGACCACCGAGAACCGATCAACCGAGACCATCCCTGCCATCACGGTGCTGTCGCCCGACCAGTGCCAGAGCGGGAACGTGGCAAGGGCAGCCGCGACCAGGCCTGCCATAGCGAGCGCCAGATGCCAGACGCGCTCGGACTTCGGTGCGAGCGCTTCGTAGAGCAACCCAACGATCGCGACCCCGAACAGCAGAAGCTCCGGCATGATCGGCGCAAACTCGAGCTTGGGCGTGGCGAGCGCGATCACGGCGCGACCACAGCCTGCAAGGGGTTGCCCTCGACATCGGTCCGGAGCGTGCCGATGTCCGTGAGGTGATCAGGCGCGACGTGCGCTACCACCGCCTCGGTGGTCGGATCGATGCGATCGGTCAAGAACTTCGGGAACACCCCGAAGACGAGCAGCAGCGACAAGATGGGCGCCAGGATCAGGACTTCGCGGAGGCTTAGATCTGAGAGCGAGGAATGCTCCTCGCGGACGGGCCCGTAGGCCATTCGCTGATAGGACCAGAGCAGGTAGATGGCCGCCAGGATCACCGCGACGGCGGCCAGTACGCCGAACAGCTTGTTCACCGCGAACGAGCCGACGATCACCAGGAACTCACCGACGAAGTTGTTGAGCCCGGGGAGCCCGACCGACGCGAAGACCGCGAACAGGAACGCGCCCGTGAGCCACGGCATGACCACAGCGAGACCGCCCATCTTCCCAAGATCGCGGGTATGGGTTCGCTCGTAGACCATCCCGACCACCAGGAAGAGGGCGCCCGTCGACAATCCGTGGTTCACCATCTGCAAAACACCGCCCGTCACTCCCTGGTTCGTGAACGCGAAGATGCCCAACACCACGAACCCCAGATGCGAGACGGACGAGTAGGCGACCAACCGTTTGATGTCGGTCTGGATCAGGGCAACGACCGCGCCGTAGATGATCCCGATCACCGCGAGGATCGAGATGGCAGTTGCGAACTCCTTCGATGCCTCGGGGAACAGCAGCAGGTTGAAGCGGATCAAGCCGTATGCGCCGACCTTCAGCAGGACGCCCGCCAGCAGCACTGAGCCCGCCGTCGGCGCCTCGGTATGAGCATCCGGCAGCCAGGTGTGCAGCGGGAACAGCGGAACCTTCACCGCGAAGGCCACGAAGAAGGCGAGGAAGAGCCAGCGCGCGGTGCTCGCCGGCAACGCACCGACCACAGGTGCCAGCGCGCGGACGTCGAACGTTCCGTGGCCGACCGGTCCAACGGACTTCGAGAACAGGAACAGGATCGCGACCAGCAGGAACGCCGAGCCCGCCATCGTGAACAGGAAGAACTTGATGGCAGCGTAGATGCGCCGCTCCCCACCCCAACCCCCGATGATCAGATACATCGGGACCAGGATCGCTTCGAAGAACACGAAGAACAGCAAGAGGTCGAGCGCCAGGAAGGAACCCACGACGGCGGTCTCCAGGACAAGCATCGCGGTCATGTACAGCCGAACGTCGCGCTCAATCGGCCAGGATGCCAGCACCGCAAGTGGCATCAGGAACGTCGTGAGCAGCACCATCCAGAGGCTGATGCCGTCGACGCCGACCAGATACTGCAAGCCGATGCTCTTCACCCACGTGGCCTGTTCCACCATCTGGAACCCGGCGTTGGCCCGACCGAAACGCCCCAACACGGCGAGCGACACGATGAACGTCACAACCGCCGTCAGCATCGCGGTCGCGCGGGCGGCGTTGTCGGGCGCGCCTCGCCAGACGAGCAGGACGACCGCACCAACAAGCGGCAGGAACATCACGATCGAGAGCAGGTGATCAGTCACAGCCGGAACCCGACATAGACCAGGAGGCCGATGACGCCCATGAGGAACGCCAGGGCGTAGGTGCG
>JAYUAK010000422.1:0-7133 GCA_043741335.1 Actinomycetota bacterium | reverse complement strand
ACCCGCGCTCGGCATGGCCGAGGTAAAGCTCGTCATCGACAACTCGGCCGGAAAGATCCCCGTGCCGATGTCCGAGATCGAGGTCAGCCGCACGATCTTCCGCAGCGGCGAGAGCGAGTACCGGATCAACGGCCAGGTCGTGCGGTTGCTCGACGTGCAGGAGCTGCTGGCGGAGACCGGCATCGGACGTGCGCTGCACACCGTGGTCGGGCAGGGTCAGCTGGAAGAGGTCCTGCTCGCCAGGCCCGAGGAGCGCAGGAAATACATCGAGGAGGCCGCCGGCATCGCGAAGCACCGCCGCCGCAAGGAGCGGGCGGAGCGCAAGCTCTCCGGGCTCGACCAGGACCTTCTGCGACTGCAGGATGTGCTTGGGGAGCTCCGGCGCCAGTTGAAGCCGCTGCAACAGCAGGCCGAGATGGCGAAGAAGCACGAGACGCTGTCGGAGCAGGCGGAGGAACTTTCGCGCAAGCTGGCGGCGTCGCGCCTGCGGGCGCTGGTGCGCGAGCGGTCGCGGCGCAAGGGCGGCTGGGACGAAGGTCTGGAGGCCCGAAAGACCGCCAGAGCGCTGCTAGACGGCCTCGACAACGAGGTCTTACGGGCGGCCGATGACCGAGCGACCGCCGCCCGTTCTCTGGCCGACACCGAACAGGTCTTCCGAGCGGCCCAGATCGACCGCACCGATGCCGACCAGACATTCCGGGTCGCCGTCGAGCGGGAATCGACGGCAATGCAGGACCTGGCCGCAGAAGCCTCGCGTACGGCGCGTCTGGACGGCGTCGATCGTGAGCTCACCCGCGCCGAGCAGGAGCTGGTGCGGGTGCTGACCGAGCTCGAGGCGAGCGAGCTTGAGCTTGATCGAGCAGAGCTCGCCTTCCGGGCGGACGAAGAGCGCCGCCGAGAGGTGGAAGACGTTCGCAGGCGGATGGGCGAGGAGGCAGCCGGTAGGCGCGCCGAGATGGAGGCGCTCCGTCGCAGCCTCTCGTCCTCCGAACGCGAGCGAGAACGCTTGGACGAGCACCTTGCGGGCGTCGTGACGCGGGTCGAGGCATTGGAGCTCGAGCGGAGCGCGTTGGAGGCCGACATCGAACGCGTCGACGGCCAGACGTCACCGCTCGCCGACCGTCGAACGCAGCTCGAAGGGGAACGTCGAGCCTTGATCGAGAAGATCGAGGAGCTCGAAGACGTCGAACGCCGGCATCAGGCCAGGATCGATCTGCTCGAAGCTCGCCGCCGCGATATCGAGGAGACCGCCGGCTCGCGCTTTCTCTCGTCCCACAAGGGGCGGGGGATCGGTCTGCTCCGCGACCTCGTGAGCATCGAGGCCGGTCTGGAGCGCGCGCTCGTCGCCGCGTTGGGCCCGCTTGCCGACGCAGTGGTGTACGACGACGGGGATCGGGCCATCGCCGACGCACCTGAGGGCGGCGGGGCGATCTTTGCCATCGCAAAGGGCGGGCCCGTCGCGCTCGGCCTGCGAGGCGAACGGGCGCTCCTGTCCGTCGTCGAGGCCGAGCCTGCCGCGCGAGGGATCGCCAGCACGATCCTTCGAGACGTCTATCTCGTCGCAAGCGTCGAGGAAGCCGTCGAGAAACAGGCCGCGCACCCCTCTGCCTCCTTCGTGACGCCCGACGGTGTCTTGATCGGTCCCGCGGTCATCCACACGGCCAAGGAGGCCGACGCCCGGGCGCGCGAGATCCGTGCCGAGCTCAAGGTCCTGGATCACGATCTGGCCGCGACCCGCAACGGGCTGAAGCCGAAGCGAGGCCGGGTTGAGGAGATCGGTGCGGAGGCAGCGTTCCTGCAGGAGCAGGTGGACGCGGCGGACGCGGACATCACGTTGGCGGCCGAGCGTCTGTCGATCCTGGGCGCCGAGCTCGCCGCCTTGCGGAAGGAAGAGGAGCTGTTGCGCCTCCGCGAGGTCTCGCTTGCAGACGGGATGGCGGTGTGGAGCGAGCGACTCGCCGAGGCCGAGCCGTTGCCCGAGGAGATCCCCGAGCTCCCACCGACGCCCCAGCCGCCCGTGTCGGCGCGGGTCGCCGTGGAGACGCTTCGCCGCGACCGGTCGGCGCTCGATGCTCGGCTTGCCGAGCTGCGCACCGAACGGGACGCGCTCGCCGCCCACGATCCGGTCCAGCTGCGCGAGGCGCTGGAGGAGGCCGAGGCCGCTCGAACTCGGGCGGAGGAGGCGATGCTCAAGGCGGACCAGGCGGCGGTCGATGCGTCGAATTCGCGTGATGGTGCGGCGGAGGCCGAGCGGGCCGCCGCCGGTAAAGAGGCGGAGGTCAACCGTTCGTGGCGGGATGCGTCCACGGAGCTCGACCGGCTCCGCGAGACCTACGACGAGGAAGATCGGCTGCGCGGTGACATCGAGCGACGGATCGCTGAAGCAGAGCGCCTGCTGCGCGAGGGCCACGGTCGTGAACCCGAGGATGCCTTAACGGAGCTCTCCGAAGACGACTCCGTCGAGTCCCTCGAGAAGAAGTCGGAGCTCGTCCAGCGCCGGTTGGCGCTGCTCGGTCGGGTGAACCTGCTCGCCACGGGTGAGTTCGAAGCGCTCCAGGAGCGCCACGACTTCATGGCCCGCGAGCTCGACGACGTACGAAAGGCCCGTCGCGATCTCCTCGAGGTGATCGCGAAGGTCAACCACGAGATCTCGGAGACATTCGACGCCGCTTACCGTGACGTGGCATTCGAATTCGAACGACTGATCGCGGAGTTGTTCCCCGGCGGATCGGGCCGTCTCCTCCTCACGGATCCGGCTCAACCTCTCACGAGCGGGATCGAGATCGAAGCGAGTCCAGGCCGAAAGCGTGTGAAGCGGATCTCGCTCCTGTCCGGCGGCGAGCGGTCGCTCACGGCGATGGCGTTCCTGTTCGCGATCTTCACGGCGCGACCGAGCCCGTTCTACCTCATGGACGAGGTGGAGCCGGCGCTCGACGACGTGAACCTGCACCGGTTCCTCCGCTTGGTCGACGGCTTCGCCAAGGAATCGCAGGTCATGATCGTGACCCACCAGAAGCGGACCATGGAGATCGCCGGGATGATGTACGGCGTCTCACTCTCGAAGGACGGCACCACGAAAGTGGTCTGCCAGCAGATGGAAGAGCCTCGAAAGGCGCACCTGGAAGAGGCGCGGCAGGAGGCAGAGCGGGAGCGGGCCGCCTCGGCGGTCTCGCAGCAGTCCTCAGCGGATGAGCTCGACGCCGTCGAGGTGCCGGAAAGCGAACCGGTCCACTAGCCTGGGCCGGTGACGACGTTCCCGCTGCTCTTCATCCTCCTCGCCTTCGGTTGCATCGTCGGAGGGTTCGTCGAGATCCGTCGCCGGCGAGCGGATCTCCGCCCAGAGGAACGACCAGAGGAACGACCAGATCTTGACGACCCTGGTGTCGCGACCCCTCCTTCCTCCGTGGGCGGGCTCGGCTCGCGGGTGCGTGCCCTCTTCGGGGGTGGGGCTTCCGAGGTCACCTGGAAGCAGCTCGAAGATCTCCTGATCAAAGCGGACGTGGGTCCGCGGGGCGCGCAGGACCTGGTGGGGCGCGTTCGCGGCCGGTTCGCGAACGGCGCCGATCCCGAAGGCGTTCTTCACGAGGAGATCCTCGCCGTTCTCGGCGAGGATCGGGATCTGCAGCTTGCGAAAGGCAAGTTGGCGGTCATCCTCGTCGTCGGCGTGAACGGATCGGGAAAGACCACCACCGTTGGGAAGCTCGCAAAACGCCTTGCCGGGCAAGGATATGCCGTGAGTCTGGCTGCGAGCGATACGTTCCGTGCCGCCGCCGGGGAGCAGCTCGACGTGTGGGCGCAGCGGGCTGGCGCACACATCGTTTCGCAGCAGCGCGGCGCGGATCCCGGAGCGGTCGCCTTCGATGCGGTGAAGTCTGCAACGGCTCGCGGTTCGGATGTGCTGATCGTCGACACCGCGGGGCGCCTTCACACGAAGGCGCCCCTGATGGACGAGCTCGCCAAGGTCAAGCGAGTGATCGAGAAGGCGGGAGCCGAGATCGACGAGACCCTGCTGGTCCTTGATGCGACCACCGGGCAGAACGGGATCGCCCAGGCACGCGCTTTCACCGAGTCGGTCGAGCTCACGGGTGTTGTCCTCACGAAGATGGACGGATCGGCCCGGGGCGGCGTGGTTCTGGCGGTGCGCGAGGAGCTCGGCGTGCCGGTGCGGTTCGTCGGCGTGGGGGAGAGCGCGGAGGACCTCCGCCCCTTCCGCGCTGAAGCATTCGCCGACGGGCTGCTCAGGAGCTAGGTGATGGCGCGGATCCTGATCGTCGAGGATCACCCGACGATGCGGGACGCCATGCGCCTGGTGCTCGAAGAGGACGGACATGAGGTCGAGGAAGCGACGGACGGCGAGGCCGGGATCGCGGCGGTGCGGGCACGACCTCCTGACGTCGTGCTGCTCGACCTCAACATCCCCGTCGTCTCCGGAGTCCAGATGCTCGAGACCCTAAAGGCCGACCCAACGACGGCCGGTGTCCTGGTGTTGATCGTCACCGCGACGGGGGAGGAGGGTCGGCGACGCGCCTTGGCGCAGGGCGCCGACGGCTACATCACGAAGCCGTTCAGCCCGCTCGCCCTGCTCCGGACAGTGGAGCGGGTACTTCGAGGTTCCGCGCCGTCGGGATTGTGACTGCGAACGTCGCACCATCGCCGGGTTCGGACTCGACGCCGATCCAGCCCCCCATGGCTTCGACGAGCTGCTTCGCGATGTAGAGGCCGAGGCCGGCGCCCTCCGAGTGAGCTGCGGATGACTCCGTCTGGTGGAAGCGATCGAAGATCACGTCTCGCTCCTCCAAGGAGACCCCTGGGCCCCGGTCGCGCACGGCGAACGTCACCGTGCCCGATGAGCGAGAGTCCGCGCGGAGCTGAACCGAGGCGCCGGCCGGCGAGAACTTGATCGCGTTCATCAGGAGATTCGTGAGGACTTGGATCAGTCGCTGGGCGTCAACGACTAGCTCCCCAGGCATGCTCGGATCCGTTACGACCTCGACGCGCGAGCCAACCACGCCCAGGCCCTGGCAGGCTTGCACGAGGAGCTCGGCCGTCTCGACGGGTTGCGGCATGAACGTGAGTTTGCCTGCCTCGATCCGTGAGACCAGCAGGAGATCCTCGACCAACCTGATCAGTCGGTCGGTCTGCAGGTGGATGATGGACAGGTACTCCTGCACCTCATCGGTAGAGAGCTCTTCGTGACGTCGACGGAGCGCGTCGACGAAGCCGCGAACAGCGGTGAGCGGGGTTCTGAGCTCATGGCTCGTGATGGCCACGAAGTCGGACTTCAACTCGTCGAGCTCGCGCAGCCGGACGAGCATCTCCTCCTGGCGGGCGCGCAGACGCGCGGCCTGCACGACGAGTGAGACCTGGTCGGCGAGGCGCCCGAGCTGTAGCAAGCGCTCGCGATCGATCGAGCCGGGCGCACTGCCCCGCTCATGGAGGATCCCGATGACGACGTCGCCGGCCCGAAGCGGTACGACCGCCTCCGCAGGGTCTTGTTTCAGGCTCGGCCGCGCCAGCTCCGCTCCCGAGGCGAACGGCTCGCTCCCGGCAACGAAGCGGGTGCCGCGGCGATATCCGGGGTCGCCGAAGACGCCGGCCGACACCAGAACATCGCTGCCGCCCTCGCCAGGCTCGAGCAACAGCACACCAAGCGCTTCGCACTCCATCTCGCGGCCAACCGCTTCGGCGATCTCCTGGATCCCCTGAGCCGGATCTTCGGAGGCCACACCGGCGAGGATCGCGGTATGGAAGGCATGAAGGTCTCGCCTCGCCTCGGCTTCGCGCCGAGCCGCATCCTCCGCCCGCTGCGCCGCCTCCTCGGCCATGACGGTCCGCTCGGTCACACGATCGGACTCCCGACGGAGCGAGCTTGCGAACACGCCGACCACCAGCGCGATGACGGCTGCCATGCCGACGCGGAACGCGACCGCCGGGCCGACGAAGTGATAGCCGGGGAACTCCTCCGACAGGTAGATCTCGCGCGTGATCTCGGATACCAGCAATAACGGCAGCGGCGCGAAGGCGCCAAGGAGGCCGTAACGCATGGCTCCCTCGATGGGGAGGAGGTAGGTCATCACCCACGCCGGATCGGAGGGCTTGTGGGCGGCGACCCATACCCACTCGAGGATGACGACCGTGTCCAACAAGAACGCCACCGCACCAACCCAACGGATGTCCGAAAGCTTGCGGGCCTGTCGGATGAACTGCGTGAAGAAGAGATTGCTGAGCAACATGCCCGTCGTGAGGACGAGTCCCAGCGTGAAGGCGAACGATGGGGCGTTCGGATCGACCCGTTCGACGAACGTCTGCACCACGCCGTAGGCGACGAGCAGCCATCGGACCTTGACGAGGCCAAGCTCCAAGTGTTTGGCCTGCTCGAGATCTCGCCTCATGGGCGTCTCATCTCCGAACGCAGATAGAATCCTCGGCGCGAGCGGCTCCGCCAGGCCAACCGCTCCGCCCTACGTAACCATGTTCGACACCCTAACGGACCGCCTGAATGGCGTTTTCAAGAAGCTCCGCTCGCGGGGGAAGCTCCACCCGAAGCAGGTGGACAATGCCCTCGCGGAGATGCGCACGGCCTTGCTCGAGGCTGATGTCGCCGTCGAGGTGGCTGATGACCTGCTCTTGCGTGTGCGGGGACGCGCGCTTTCCGGGGAAGTCATGAAGAGTCTGACGCCCGGACAGCAGATCGTGAAGGTCGTGAATGAAGAGCTGACCGTCACGCTCGGGGAACATCGGCCGTTCACCCTGCCCCATGCGCGACCGGCCGTCGTGATGATGGCGGGAGTCCAGGGCTCGGGGAAGACGACCGCCTGCGCCAAGCTTGCCCTCTTGTTGAAGAGCAAGGGACGTCGGCCACTGCTCGTCGCGGCCGACCTCGAGCGCCCGGCTGCCGTGGAACAGTTGCGCACCCTCGGTTCAGAGATCGGCGTACCCGTGTTCTCGGAGGGACGCGATCCCGTGAAGGTGGCGAAGGCCGGCGTGAAAGAGGCGGAGCGTCAGCAGGCCGATGTCGTGATCATCGACACCGCCGGGCGGCTGCACGTCGACGAGGACATGATGAAACAGGCGCGCCGGATCCGCGATGTCACGAAGCCACACCACGTGCTCATGGCTTGTGACGCGATGAC
>JAYUAK010000421.1:0-3035 GCA_043741335.1 Actinomycetota bacterium | reverse complement strand
AAGACGACGACCCCGATCGCTTTCAGGAATCCCTCCTGGAACGAGAACCCTACGAGGTAGCCGACGCCGATCATCAACGAGACGACGAGGAGGTTCTTCCCGAGGTCTGCAGTCGTACGACCGATGAGCATGGCGGAGCGGGACATTGGTAGCGATCGGAACCGATCGACCATGCCCTTCTTCATGTCGTCGGCGATCCCGATGGCGGTGGTCGTCGCTCCGAAGATCGCGTTCTGGACGAAGATCCCGGGCATCAGGAATAAGACGTAGTCGACCCCCGACGGCAACTTCGCGATGGCTCCCCCGAAGACGTACCGGAACAAAAGCGTGAACATCACCGGCTGGACCAGCTCGAATACGAGCACGGTGGGTACGCGCATCATCGAGCGCAGGTTGCGTTCTGCGACGATCACGCCGTCGCCGATCGCGTACCGGATCCGTTGACCGACGCCCGGCCGGGTGCCTTTTGCGGCGACGGTCACGACACTCACTCGCTCCTCCGTTTCCGCCCGCGCTTCTTCGTGGGCTCGCCGTCGTTCTCGCCTTCTCCGCCCTCGGCGGCCCGCCCGGTGAGCGTCAGGAAGACGTCGTCGAGCGTGGGGCGACGGAGTTGGATGTCGGTGAGACGGACGCCGGAGGAGTCCAGCCGTCGGACCGTATCGGTGAGGAGGTCGGCGCCGCTGACCTGCCCCACGGAGATGGTGATCTCGGCGATCTCCTTGTTGATCTGCATCCCCGTTCCAAGACCGGCAACGGCCTCCATCGCTTTCTCCAGATCATCGCGTTCGACTCGGACGTCCACGACGTCACCTCCGACACGGGTCTTGAGCTCTTCAGCGGTCCCCTCGGCGATCACCGTGCCGTGATCGATGACCGCGATGCGGTTGGTGAGGAGGTCCGCCTCTTCCAGGTATTGGGTACACAGGAGCAGCGTCGTCCCGTCATTGACCAACTCACGGATGAGGTCCCAAAGCCCCAGGCGGCTGCGAGGATCCAGTCCCGTGGTGGGCTCGTCCAGGAACAGAACCTTCGGTTGGCCGACGAGACTGGCGCCCACGTCGAGTCGCCGGCGCATACCTCCCGAGTAGGTCTTCGCGGTCCGGTTCGCGGCGTCCGCGAGGTCGAACCGCTCGAGCACGGCGCTCGCCCGACGCCTGGCCTCCTCTCGCGGCAGGTGGTAGAGACGACCCACCATCTCGAGATTCTCGAACCCCGTGAGGTTCTCGTCGACCGCCGCGAACTGACCAGCCAAACCGATCTCGCCCCGGAGCGCCTCGGCGTCGCGGACGACGTCGAGGCCCGCCACCCGGGCGGTCCCCTCGTCGAGGGTAAGGAGCGTCGTGAAGATTCGGACCATCGTGGTCTTGCCCGCGCCGTTCGGTCCCAGCAACCCGTAGACGACTCCGGGCTCGATCGACAGGTCGACGCCGTCGACCGCGACGACGTCGCCGAAGCGTTTCTTGACTCCTTCCGCGTAGATCATCGGGTCAGCCACGGGGCGCAGACTACCGTCGGCCTCCGACAGCGTCATGCAGGCGGCTCGGGGGGTGTTTCGGGCGCCCGGTGGCGGATCGCCGCCAGGATCGTCTTGCGGTGCCCGTCCATACGGCGCAGACCTGCGCGATCGAGCTGCAGCGACCCGTAGCGCACGTCCTCGTACGCGCGCGTGAGTGCTTCGAACGCCTCGCTGCACTCAGGATACGCGTCCGCCATCTCCGGACCGAACTCCGCCGGTGTCAGCCACGGATCCTTTCGGACGCCGCGCCGTGCGAGCGCGGCGAGCACCTCCCCGTACCAGCGTCGCACGCGATCGGCGGGCGGCTCCCGACGGGCAGATCGGGGGGCGAGATCAGGCGGAGTGGGCAGAGCGCTGCTGATCGCGCTGACCGGAGCGGGGCTCACACGACGGCCTTCACCCCTCGTCTCCGGCGTGATCCGGCGCATGAACCGGATCAGGCCCCACGTGGCCAAGACGAACAGGGTGAGCCCCAGCATCCGGCCGAGCAGCGACGGATGACCCACCTGCTGAGCTGCTCGACGGCGGGCACCGTCGGCGTTGGCCTGTATCCGGGCGAACACGCGACGGACACCTTCCGGGTCGATACCGAGGCGGTCGACCAGCCAGAAGATCGGTCGGGAGAGTTGGGAGAAGACGAAGACGATCAGTGACACCAGGACGTTGCCGACGGGAGCCAGGAACGACCCGAGGTGATCGAGCACCCCGCCCCGTACGCCGAGAACGACCGAGGTCAGCATCGCGACCGGGATCCAGGCCGTGCCGGTCACGGTGCGACGCAGCCAGTGATCGCGTTGTTCGCGCGCGAGCTCCTCCGCATCGTCACTCGACCAGACCGAGACGGCGCGGCTGATGAGCGATCCGATGAAGAACACCGGCGTGAGGACGATGAGTGGATGGCTCCAGTCGTTCGATGCCGCCGTTCCGACCACTGCTTCGGCAACGAGCGCGAGCGCACCGATCAAGAACGACGCGGCGATCGGTTCTCGCCAATCGCGGAATGCCAAAGCCACGGACCGGATACCGACGAGCAGGCAGACCAAAACGACCAAGGTGACGTGCTGAGCGCTGCCCCGGCCCAGCACGAATCCCGCGATGATCCCCGCGCCGGCCGTGAACGCGCCAACGCGCGGAGATGTGCGGTATCGGCACGCGAGGCCGACGGCGACGGTGAACGCCAAGAGGAACGCGGGGAGGAAGAGGGTGATCGGGATCGCTGCGCCGCTTCCCGCGGCGACGACGGTGTGCAGTGGCAGGCACCACACGGCGGCCTCCGCGATCGCTGCGGTGCCAGAAGCTTCGATCCTCCGCCGGATCACGACCCCGTACCTCGATCCTCGTCCCAGGCTCCGGTGGGCGAGAGATGAATCACATCGGATCCCCTGCGGCGCAGACGCTCCATCTCATGGATCAGCGAGGGTCCGGGGCGCGGGGAGAGCACCACGACGGTCGTTCGCCGTGTCAGACGGCGCCCGACTTCTCGCAGCACCGGTGCGAGGTCCTCCGTCGGCTGGTTCGG
>JAYUAK010000420.1:0-7143 GCA_043741335.1 Actinomycetota bacterium | reverse complement strand
CGCTCGCTCGCGCACTGGTGAACCGGCCGAAGGTTCTGCTGCTGGACGAGCCGCTCGGTGCGTTGGACTTGAAGCTTCGCCAGTCCATGCAGATGGAGCTGAAGGAGATCCAACAGTCGGTCGGGCTGACGTTCATCTACGTCACGCACGACCAGGAAGAAGCCCTCACCATGAGCGACCGACTCGCGGTGTTCAACCACGGGAAGATCGAGCAGGTCGGAGCGCCCGCAGACGTCTACGAGCGCCCGGCGACGGGATTCGTGGCGGGATTCGTCGGCGTCTCGAACGTCCTGGAGGGAGCGGCGGCCCAACAGATCGCCGGCGACGAGCAGGCGTTCACCATCCGGCCGGAGAAGATCGCGCTGCGCGAGCCCGATGCTCCGGTGGGTCCCGACGAGTGTTCTGCATCCGGGCACGTTCGCGAGGTCGTATACCTGGGTGCCATCACCAGATACATCGTCCAGCTCGACGTGGGGGGAGAGCTCGTCGTGATGCAGCAGAACCTCGACACCTCGTCGATGGAGGCGTTGCAGGTGCGCGGGAAGGCCGTGCGCCTGGTGTGGGGCCGGAAGAACAATCGACCGGTGGAGCATGCGGAAGGGGCTCGCCAGGGGTCCATGGATCAGGAGGAGGGGCACACATGAGGAAGATTTCCAAGGCGCTCGCCGCCCTGGGTGCGCTCGCGCTGCTCGCGGCCGCCTGCGGTGGGGGCAGTGACAACGGAGGCGGCGCCGGGAGCACCGGTGGCGGTGGTTCCACGGGGCCGACCGTGATCGACACGATCGGGGCCACCGAAGGTCAGCTGAACCTGATCGCGTGGCCCGGGTACACGGAGAAGGGGTGGGTGAAGCCCTTCGAGGCCGAGACCAGCTGCCAGGTCACCGTGAAGTACGGCAACACATCGGACGAGATGGTGACCTTGATGCGCCAAGGTGGCGGCGCTGAATACGACGGCGTGTCGGCCTCGGGCGATGCCACGAACCGCCTGATCGCTGGCGGCGACGTCGCTGCGGTCGACGTGACCAAGCTCTTCCCCGACTACGCGAACGTGATGCCGTCCTTGCAGGCGCCGGCGCACAACACCGTCGACGGTGTGCACTACGGCGTCCCCTACATGTGGGGGCCAAACTTCCTGATGTACAACACCGACGTCGTCACGGCCGCGCCGACGAGCTGGGCATCGGTCTTCGAGACCACGCTCGACGGGGCGCCGAACCCCTATGCGGGCAATGTCACGGCGTATGACAGCCCGATCTACATCGCCGACGCCGCGCTGTATCTGGCTGCGCACAACCCGGATCTGGGCATCACCGATCCGTATGAGCTCACGCAGGACCAGCTCACGGCGGCCACCGACCTGTTGAAGCAGCAGGCCGGAATGATCAAGAAGTACTGGGCCGTCTACACCGACGAGATCGATGGGTTCAACTCGAAGGACATGGTCATCGGCACCGCTTGGCCAGTGAACCTGCAATACACGGCGCTGGCTGGCA
Organism: Actinomycetota bacterium; assembly: GCA_043741335.1. Lineage (GTDB taxonomy): Bacteria > Actinomycetota > UBA4738 > UBA4738 > HRBIN12 > JBBQVZ01. The sequence continues at coordinate 5,650 of JAYUAK010000420.1, read as the reverse complement.
AAGTACCGGTCGACTTCGTGATCCCGTCCGAAGGCGTCACCGGCTGGGCAGACACGTGGATGATGTCGAGCCACGCGAAGAACCCGAACTGCATGCTGAAGTGGATGGAGTACACGCTCCGGTCCGACGTCCAGACGCAGGTGGCCGAGTTCTACGGCGCGACCCCATCGAACGCCGCGTCATGCGATCAGCTGAACGCGGACCTCGGCGCGGACGCGACGAGCTACCACTGCGGCGACGATGCGTTCCTGTCGCAGGTGAAGCTGTGGAAGACGCCGTTGTCCGAGTGTGGCGACGACCGCGGTGCAGCCTGCACCGACTACGCGACCTGGACGAACGCCTGGACCGAGATCCGCGGGGCGGGCTAAGCAGTAAGGGATCGACACGGATCGGGGACCCGGGCGACCGGGTCCCCGACCGCGTGGGAAGAGCCGCTGAAAGGGACGGAATTGGGAGCCACGTCGACGCCGAGCGTCGCCACGCCTCGGGCAGGGCTGGTTCGCCGGGTCTCGGCGGGCCTCTTTCGGCACCGCCGGCTGAAGCTCTGGATCACGCTGGGTCCGACTGCAGGTTGGATGTTGGTCGTCTATCTGACGTCCCTCGCCCTCATGCTCGTGACAGCGTTCTGGCGGCTGAATGAGTTGTCGTCGCAGATCGAGCGTGTGTGGGGGCTCCAGAACTTCCAGACACTCTGGAGCACGTCGGTGTACCGCACGATCACGATCCGCACGGTGGGGATGGCGGCTGCGGTCACTGTGACCGATCTGATCCTCGCGTTCCCGATCGCCTACTTCGCGGCGCGGGTCGCCAAACCCCGGGCCCGATCTATCCTGCTTCTCGCGATCGTGATGCCCCTGTGGTCCAACTACCTCGTGCGGGTGTTCGCCTGGCGCGTGATCACGGCGGGTGACGGGCCCCTCCAGTCGTTGCTCGGGCTTGTCGGCATCCACCACAGCATCTCAGCGAGCAACTGGGCCGTGTGGATCACGTTCTGTTACCTCTGGTTGCCCTTCGCCATCCTTCCTATCTACGGCGCGCTCGAACGCGTGCCCGACTCGTTGTTGGAAGCCTCGAGCGACTTGGGCGCGCACAACGGTCTGACGTTTCGGCGTGTCGTCGTCCCGCTTGTCTTCCCGGGGCTCGTCGCCGCTTCCATCTTCACGTTCGCACTGACGCTGGGCGACTACATCACGCCGACCCTTGTGGGCAAGGGGTTCTTCATCGGCAACGCGATCTACAACTTGGTGGGGTTGGCGAGCAACCTGCCGCTTGCCGCCGCGTTCACCATGATTCCGGTGGTCATCATGGTCATCTATCTGGCCGTCGCGCGGAAGCTCGGCGCGTTCGAGGCGCTCTAGGCCATGGAGTCCCGGCTCGCGCGTTTGCTGATCAAGGCGGGAACGTTCGTCACGCTGGTGTTCCTGTACGCGCCGCTCGTGATCCTGGCGCTCTACGCGTTCAACAAAGGGGTCACGCGATCTTGGCCCCCCGACCTCTGGACGACGAAGTGGTTCACGGCCGCATTGCACGACGACCTGCTCGGAGGTGCGCTCAAAAACTCGATCCTTGCGGCGGTCGGCGCCACGACCATCGCGCTGGCGCTTGGTTCCCTTGCAGCGTTCGCCGTCCATCGGTTCACGTTCTTCGGACGCGACACGATCTCGTTCGCGTTGGTGCTGCCCATCGCTTTGCCCGGCATCGTGACGGCGATCGCGCTGTCGTCTTCGATCGACTACGCGAACAGCGCGATCGGTCTGACGCCGGGGCTCCTCACGATCATCGTCGGCCATGCGACGTTCTGCATCGTCGTGGTGTTCAACAACGTGATCGCGCGGCTACGACGGACGCCGACCTCGCTGGTCGAGGCGTCGATGGACCTGGGCGCCGACGGATGGCAGACGTTCAAGTACGTGACGTTCCCGGCGCTCCGTACCGCGCTCGTGGCGGGTGGACTGCTCGCGTTCGGCCTCTCGTTCGATGAGATCGTCGTGACGAACTTCACGGCGGGATCGACGCTCACGTTGCCGCTCTGGATCTTTAACAACATCCGCCTGCCGAAGCAGCAGCCGGTCGTGAACGCCGTGGCGCTCGTGCTGATGCTGCTTTCGATCATCCCGGTGTACTTCGCGCAGCGGCTTGCGGGTGGAGGTCTGGCGGTTGGAGCGGCGCCGCGCGGGGCCGCCGCGACGTCTGTCGCCGCGCTCGACACAGCCGGGCCCGGCTAGTGCGCTGGGTAGGACCGGCGAGGGATGGCGGATTGACCCCGCTTGGTTTATCCCACTAGGGTCTTAGTTCGGCCGTGCGGACAACGCCTCCAGACATGGGGCGGTACGGCATGATCCGTCCACGAGCGCCCGACTCCCGTGAAGGCGTGAGGATGCGGACTGAATGAGAGTTGTCGTCGTTGGTGCCGGCGCTGCAGGGCTCGTTGCGGCTGCCACCCTCGCTGAAGCAGGCGTGGACGTCGTGTTGCTGGAAGCCGCAGATCGCATCGGCGGGCGGATCCAAACCGTCGAACTGGGTCCCGGGTGGCGGTATGACGTCGGCGCCCATGCGTTCGACTCAGATTCGACCCGGCTCTTGGCGCTCTCGGACGGCCTCGCGATCGGTGAGATCGACCCCTGGCCCTGGGGCACCCCCGATCTCTTCATCGATGGCGTTCGGCACCGCTCGCCGTTCGCTGAGTCCGGGGTCCTTCCGCGGCCCCCGCTCCCGGATGGCTGGGCGGATCGGCTCAACGCCTGGGTCCAAGGAGCAGATCCCGCGCACCCGTACACCCCGATGCCCGACCGGGAAGACGCCCGGTCCACTCTAGAGCCGCTGATCGGAACGATGGCGACGGACTGCCTCGAGGCGACCATCGCCCATGCCACCGGCTGGCCGTTCTCCCAGCTCTCGGCGACGTACGTCCAGGGCATGTTCAGAGAAGACCCCGAGATCCGGCTCCTCTATCTCAACGACGGGATGATCGCACCATTTCAGCGGCTCGCGGACCGACTCGATGTGCGAACTGGTCTGGAGGTCACCGGGGTCGAGCCAGGCCTAGTGGTTCCCTTCGGTGAGGTCGACGCCGTCGTCGTTGCCGTTCCGGCCCCGATCGCGGCGCGGCTGATATCGCGGGGCACTCCCGGGCGTCCCGATTGGCTGGACGACGTCGCGTTCAACTCAGAGGTGAGCGCCCATCTCTTCCGACGCTACGACGGTGGGTATGAGTGGAGTGATGTGATCAGGGTCCCTCAAAGCGGCGGGGTGGATAGGGTCTCTCTCATCCCGGCAGGCACTTGGTGGACGCCGCCGGGATACCAGACCGGGTCGATCGGGGCGTCGTGGTCGCTCTCGCAACAGCTCGTGGCGGAGGGGGCGACCGACGACCAGATCGTGGCTCACCTTCAACCACTCGGGAGGGGTTTGGAGGAGCGTCTGTTCCCCGCCGAGGAGATCGCGGTGTCCACCGTGACCAACCATCGTTACGCGTGGCCGCGCTGGACGGCAGAGCACGCGACCAGGGTCGCCACCTGGGAACAGCATCCGCCGATCGTGTTCGCCGGCGACTGGACCTGGCACCCGTTCGTCGAGGGCGCGATCCGGTCGGGAGAGCGAGCGGCGGCCGCGATCCTCGGATAGCCCTCCACAGCTGCTGGATCCGAACCCGACGCCGGACCCGGCTAGACGTGCTTAGAGGTACTGGCCGCCGCGGGGCGGGCCGTCGGGCTGGGTCGGATCCTGGCCACCGGGAAGCCCGCGACGTCGGAGCTCCTCGAACTGCGAGCGCGCCGCGGCCTGTTGCGCGAACATCGCCGCCTGGATCCCGTGGAACAGTCCCTCGAGCCAGCCGACCAGCTGTGCCTGTGCGATCCGGATCTCGGACTCGCTTGGTGTGGTTCCCATCGGTGGCGCGAGCGCGGCGAGCTCTTCCCGGAGGTCCTCCGAGATCGATTCGCCGAGCTCACCGACGGAGCGTTCGTACACATCGGCCAGGCGCGTCCGGCCCGATTCGTCGAGCGACGCGTGCCGCGTTTCCTCGAGCAGTTCCCGCACCATGCTTGCGATCCGCAGGAGCTTCGCCGGTTCGGTGATCGTCTCCTGCGCATCCGGCGGGATCGTCGGACCGCCGCCGCTGCCACCCCCGGCCTCGACCGGTACGCCCTGCACGACCTCGACGGGAGTCTCTGCTAGGCCCCCTGCATCTGTACTCATACGTCAAACGCTAACACCGTCGAGGTCTTAGGCGTCGCGTAGCAGCACCCCGAACCCGTCGCGCGACAGCCGCAGGATCACCTGGCCGGGTTTGCGCAGGTCCGCCACCCGCGCGGCCGAGAGCTGATCCAACTCCTGAAGGCGCGTGCTCAGCTCGACCAGACCCTGGCGTCGGGCCATGTTGAGCGCCTGGGCGTTCCGCCAGACCTTCCCACGAGCCTCCTTCAGGAATCGCTTCGAGCCGGCCCGATTGAACGGCGTGAGCAACCGGTCCAGCAGGGTTCGATCGCCCGGCTGTTCGACCTTCTTCAGCTCACCGTCCTCCGCGCCAACGCGACTCGAAAGGATCGCGTCGATGTGCTCGTGGTCGCGCCCTCGCCGCGCGACGAGCGCCGGATCGTCGAACTCCTGATCGGTGATGACTTGGATCAGCGCCTGCGGCAGGTCGTAGTTGATGTGAGCATTCATGCCGAGAAGGAGGTGTCGGATCGGAGGGACGCGCGGAGCATTGTTCGCGGCCTCGAACGCGATCTGCCATGGTCCGGGCGCGGTGCCCGATGCGTTCCACGCGTCGAGGGCGTCCAAGTAGAGATCCGCGAACGCGATGTCCCATCGTTCGGTCCACGCCGTGTCGACGAATCCGCCGCGCTCGATCTCCGCCTTCACCGCGAGCGTCGTGCGCATGTACGTCGCCAGGAAGTGCTGTCGTTCGTCGCCGGCAGCGCGCAGGGGCTGGAGCAGCGCGTCCATCCGGGACAGCAGATCGTCGATCGGAGCCATCGATGTCTTATGCGTTACCGGCGAGCTTCCGGATGAACAAGGCCTCGGCCACCGCCATCCGTTCGATCTCGCTGAGGTCGACGCTTTCGTTCACCGAATGGATATTGGATCGTTCGTCCATAGCGCCCCATATCAGCACGGCGATGCCCGGGAACGTCTCCGCGAGCAACGGCACGAGCGGGATCGATCCGCCGGAACCGGTCTCCATCACGTCCACGCCGTACGCCTTGGTCAACGCGTCTCGCGCCGTATGTAGCGCTGGCGCGGTCGTGTCCACGATGTATCCCCTTCCCGCGTCGAACGATCCGCCTTCGATCGTCACCTCGACACCCCACGGAGCCGCGTCCTTCAGGAAGGTCTTCAGCTTCTCCGTGGCCGCCACGGGGTCGTCTCCGGGCGCAAGGCGCAGGCTCACCCGGGCTCGCGCAATCGGCACGATCTGGTTCGACGAGCCGTGGATCGCGGGCGCGTCGATCCCCAAGACGGAGATGGCCGGTCCCGCCCACACGCGGTCGGCGATCGACCCCGAGCCGATGGCCTGGAGCTCGTCGATCATGCCTGCCTCGTTCCGGAACTCGGCCTCGGGATAATCGGCACCCTTCCACGCGAAGCGGAGGAGCTCGGGGATCGCGACGTTTCCGTCGTCGTCGTGGAGTTTCGAAACGATGCGGCA
>JAYUAK010000419.1:0-7154 GCA_043741335.1 Actinomycetota bacterium | reverse complement strand
CGGTGAACACGAGCTGGTAGTCGGTGATCCCTTTGCGCGCCGAAACGATGTCGCCGTTTGCGCGTGCTCCCTCCAGGACGAACGCCGCGTCATGCTGCGGCGCCAGCTCCCGGATCACCGGCCCCGAGAACGGCGATCCAATCTCCTCGTCCGGATTGCAGACGTACGTGATCGTTCCAAACCCGTCGAATCCCGCCTCCTGCAACGCTTCCACCGCGAAGAAGCCTGTGAGCAGCCCGCCCTTCATGTCCGAGACGCCGGGACCACGCGCGATGTCGCCTTCGATGCGGAACGGTCGCGCGGCAACCGTTCCCTCGTCGAAGACCGTGTCCATGTGACCCACGAGCAAGACGTTGGGTCCTCCGGCTCCACGAAGACGGCCGATCAGGAAGTCGCCCAACTGCGATTCGTCGCCAACTCCAGGCTCGTGCCTGCGGCGCTCCACCTCCCAGCCGTTCGCCTGGAACCGCTGCTCGCAGAGATCGGCGATGACGTTCACCCCGGCCGGCGTGTACGAGCCACAGTCGACGTTCACCATCGCCTCGAGCGCGGCAACGAACTCCTCAAAGCGGCGCGCGACGATGTCGCGTAGGGTCCCTGCGTCCACGCGGGGCAGTATAAGGAGAGTCCTGCCACGGAAACGAGGAGGGTCCGTGATTCGAGACACTATCGGGGCGATCGTCGACGTGGCCGGAGGTCCGATCGTCATCGAGCCGATCGATGTCGACCCACCTCAAGCCGGTGAGGTTCAAGTGCGGATCGTCGCAAGCGGCGTGTGCCACAGCGACCTCTGGGCGCGCGACAACGGCAATTGGGGCACCCCGTTTCCCCTTCTGCTGGGGCACGAGGGCGCGGGGATCGTCGAAGAGATCGGGGATGGTGTCGACGGTTTGCGCGTCGGCGATCCGGTGGTTCTGTCGTGGGCCGTGCCCTGTGGCCACTGCCGCTCATGCCTGCGAGGTCAACCGCGGCGCTGCTCTCACGTCTGGAATCAGCCCCCCCGGTTGCGGCGTGCGCGCGATGGCGCGCCGCTCTTCGGGGTGCTCTCCTGCGGGACGCTCGCCACCCGAACCGTCGTCCACGCGGCCCAGGCGATCCCGATGCCGCCCGAGATCCCGTTCGATCGGGCATGCCTGCTGGGTTGTGGTGTCTCCACCGGCGTCGGCGCCGCAACACAGACCGCAAAAGTCTGGCCGGGCGCAAGTGTCGCCGTCATCGGCCTGGGCGGCATCGGCCTGGCGGCGCTGCAGGGCGCGAAGATCGCCGGTGCCGAGCGGCTGATCGCGATCGACATCGCACCGAACAAACTCGAGTGGGCAAAGGGGTTCGGAGCAACCGACGTGATCGATGCCTCCTCAGTCGATCCGGTAGCCGTTGTGCGAGAGCTGACCGGGGGCGAGGGCGTTGACGTGGCGTTCGAAGCCACCGGTGTACCGGCGTGCGTTCGCCAGGCCGTCGAGATGCTCGCGTACGCGGGCACGGCTGTGGCGATCGGCGTTCCACCAGTGCGGAGCGAGGTCGTCCTTCCGTGGAACGGTTCCGATCGCGCGGCCTATCCGCACAAGGCGAGCCTCTTGATCACCGACGGGGGCGACCCGATCCCCGCTGAGGACTTCCCGGAGATGGCTCGCTGGTACCTCGACGGACGGCTCGACCTGGACGGGATGGTCACGCGCAGGCTCGGACTCGCGGATCTGGATGAAGCGTTCCGCGCCATGCTCGCGGGCGAGGTCATCCGATCCGTCGTGATGTTCGACTGAGTCTCGACAGGTACCATCCCGCGCCATGCGGTCCTCAGAGCTGAGCCCCGGGTGGTGGGTCATAGCCACCATCACCGTGATCCTCACGCGCGTGTTCTTCCGCGTACTGGTCGAGGGGGAACGAAACGTTCCCGCCCGTGGCCCGGCCATCGTCGCCTTCAACCATGTGAGCGTCCTCGATGGACCGGTTCTCGGTGGCCAGGTTGCCAAGCGCCGCGGGCGCGAATCGCGGTTCTTGGTCGCCGCCGAGGTGTTCCAGACACGCATCTTCGGTTGGGTTCTTCGGACGTTCGACCAGATCCCGATCCGGCGAGGCCAGGGCGATGTCGATGCGCTCGACGAAGCCATCCGCACCGTCGCGGGCGGTGCGATTGCCGCGATCGCCCCCGAGGGGCGCGTCAATGAGAACGGCGGAACCGAGCTCCTGCGGATCAAGCGAGGCGTTGCTCGCCTTGCCCTGAACACGTCCGCGCCGGTCATCCCTGTCGGGATCTGGGGTACCCAACGGCGCTGGCCTCACGGTGGCCTGCGGTACGAATCACCCTGGCGCCCGCGACTCGCGTTCGCGTTTGGCGACCCCATCGTCCCGAGCGGCGACGCCGCAAACCCTGCCGACATCGATGCGTTCACGCAGCGGGTACGAGAGGCGATCGAGGCGCAGGTCGCTCGAGCGCGGGCTATCGCGGAGCAAACGTGAGCCCCGTAGATGCCGAAGGGCCGGCCCTGCGGGCCGGCCCTTCGAACGTCCGTTGAAGCTGAGGCTTAGCCCAGCGCCACCGCGGTGATCAGGTTCGAGTCGCGCAACTTCCGCAGCGCCTCGCGTTCGATCAACCGGACGCGCTCGCCCGAGAGGCCTAGCACCTTGCCGGTCTCGCGGAGTGACAACGGCTGGCCGTTCTCCAGTCCGTAGCGAAGAGCCACCACGTGGCGCTCGCGCTCGTCCAGCACCCGATCGACTGCGTCGCCGATCTCCTCACGGAGCAAGGCATCCTCGACCTCGTTGAACGCGGCGTCGGAGTCGACTTCCTCGATCAGATCTCCGAGCTCGGTGTCCTCGCCCACGGGCGATTGCAGCGACAGCGGCTCGCGCCGACCCATCTCGGTCAGGTCGTCGATCTCTTCGACCGTGGTGTCGAGCGCCTTCGCGAGCTCCTCACGACTGGGCTCACGGCCCATCGACTGCGCGAACTGGAACCGAGTGCGGTTCAGCTTTCGGAGTCGATCGTGGATGTGCACCGGCAGTCGGATCGAGCGCGACCGATCGGCGATGGCCCGCGTGATGCCTTGGCGGATCCACCACGTGGCGTACGTGGAGAACTTGAATCCGCGACGCCAGTCGAACAACTCGACCGCGCGCATGAGGCCGATGTTGCCTTCCTGGATCAGGTCGAGGAGAGGCAGCCCTTGGCCCTGGTACTTGCGAGCCACGGACACCACCAGTCGGAGGTTGGCCATGATGAAACGCTGACGGGCAGCCTCGGCATCCCGCACATCGCGACGGGCCTTCCCGATGCTCTTCTCGGAGCGCAGACGACCTGCCCGGAGGCGATCCTCTGCCTCCTTGCCCGCTTCGATGGTCATAGCGAGCTCCACCTCTTCCTCCTTCGTCAGCAGCGGCTCGCGGGCCGCTGCCTCGAGGTAGAGGCGAAGATCATCTGCGTCGTCGGTCCCCAGGGGACGCGCTGGTTCTGGCACTTCGTATCACTCTCCTCCTCGAGGCCGGGTGGCCACTTAGGCAGCTTCTCCGGTCCTCGGGAACTCGTTCCTCTGGGTGGCGGCAGGAATCCAGGGCGCGCGCAAGAAGAGACGCCTTGGCAGCCGCTCCATCGTATGGTAATGCGTGTCGGTAGGCTCTGTAAAGGTGAACGAGCGTGAAGGTCTTGTGACAAGACGTCGATACCGTCTCCGATGAGGGACAACGGGCCTCCGCCACTCCCTCCACCTCCTGGATCTTCGGAGTGGGCCTCCACCCCCTGGAACGCCCCTCACCTCCGCGATGTTCCCGCTCCCAAGCCGTCCACCTGGAAGAAGGGCCAGCGGATCCCACTCGGTCGTTACCCACTGGGGGATCTCCTGGACGGTGCGTTCGCGGTCGTACGGATGCACTGGCGGACCATGCTTCCGATCGCATTCCTGCTGGTGGTGCCGTTCGCGTTCGCCCAGGCCTTCTTCACGCGAAACCTCCCGACGATGTCGGAGCAGTTCGGACAGGTTCGGGCGACGGGCGAAACGCTCAGGACCTACGGGGGAGTTTCAACCTTGGTTCTTGGCGTCGTCCGGACGCTCGTGTTGGCGCCGCTCGCGACTGCGGCTCTGCTCCGGATCATCGTCGGAGCTTTCGTGGGGGAAGACTGGGGCGCGAGCAGAGCCCTCCGAGCGTCCTGGAGGCGCCTGGGCTCCCTGGTGTGGGCGATCGCGTTGACGTTCATCGCTCTTCTCGGGCTATTCATGGGCGTCCCGGTGGTCATCATCTTGACGCGGCAGTCGAACGACTTCGCTACGGCGATTGCCGTGGTCGTGGCGTTGGCTCTGGGCGTGATCGCGTTCATCGCCATCTATCGGTGGATCTTCGTCGGGGCCGCCGTCGTGCTCGAAGGATGCCGAGGACGAAAAGCCCTCCGCCGATCCTGGGAGATCTCGAACGGCTTCTTCTGGAAGATCGTTGGCAACCTGTTCGTGCTCTCGCTGCTGGTCGGCGTCATCTCGGGAGTTCTCGTCGTGATTCCCCAGGAGATCGCCCGTGCAAACGATGGGGCCTGGTGGCTCTTGACTGGCGTTGGGTCGACGATCGCGCTCACGCTCCTGACACCGGTCCTCACGGTCGCCACGACATTGCTGTACCTCCACTGTCGGGTCGTGCAAGAACACCTGACGCTCGAAGCGCTCGAGCACGACGTGGATCGAGCGAACCCCGAGCCCGGGGAACCGCGGATTCTTCCCGAACCACGTTTCGGCTGATCGTTCTCCACGACAGGGGTGTCTGAATGGGACTGGATCTCCCCGAGCTGGCCGCGATCGACATCGACGGTCCGGTTCGCTATCGCGCCTGGGACGGCCCGCGGGAGACAACGTTCGTCCTGGTCCACGGGCTCGGCGGCTCGAACCTGAACTGGGTCCAGGTGGCGCCGGGGCTCTCCGGCCTCGGTCGTGTGTTGGCGCTCGATCTCCCGGGCTTCGGATCGACGCCACGGGCCGGGCGCGGTTCGGGCCTGATGGATGAGCGCCGCATCCTCAGCGGCTTCATCCGGGAGCTCTGCACGGGTCACGTGGTGCTCTGCGGGAATTCGATGGGCGGCGCGATTGCGATCCTGCAGGCTGCGGTCGAGCCGACGTCGGTTGCGGGACTCGTGCTCACCTCGTCCGCGCTCCCGAGAGCGCCGGGAGGGCGGCCCCACCCGTTCGTCATCGGGGCGTTCGCAGCATATGACTCCGGTGTCCTCGGGGCGAGATTCGCGAGCGTGCGCATGCGCCGAATAGACCCGGAGCGCGTCGTGAGGCTCGGGTACCGCATGGTTGCAGCTGACCCCCGATCGATCCCCGACGAGATCGTCCGGATGAGCGTGGACGTCGTTCGCGAGCGCCAGCAGGACCCGGATGCCGCCGACGCGTTTCTGGATGCGGCTCGGTCGCTGCTCCGGCTGGGGAAACGGCCTCGAATCGCCGCGCAGGCGCTCGATGCCATCCGGTGTCCGGTCCTGGTGCTGCACGGCCGTCGCGACCGGTTCGTGCCGGCGGCGTTCGCCGAGGCGGCTCTGGCGCACCATCCGTTGTGGCGAGGCAGGATCTTCCCCGACGTGGGGCATGCCCCGCAGATGGAGGCGCCCGGACGGTGGCTGACCGAGGTCGCCGACTGGTACGCGGAGCAGATCGAGTAGCAGCCTCGCAGGAGCGAAATGCTAGGGTCCCGGCCGATGAATCGCCGTCTGGTTAGCCGCTGTCTGGTGATGCGGCGTCTGGTGATGCGACGCCTGACAGCCGTCGGGTTCCTGATGGTGCTGTCGCTTGGACCGGCACTCGCTGCGCGGGCCGATGGCTACGACGCCCAGGTGAGCGCGATCGACAACGCGTTCGACGCCGGGCTCGTGCGTTTGCAGCCCGGTCAGTCGATCGAGTGGTCCAACGACGGTCGCAGCCCGCACACGGTGACGGCGGACGACGGATCGTTCGACTCGGGAAACCTAGCGCCGGGCGCCACGTACACGCAGACGTTCGCTCAGCCGGGCGTCTACTCCTACTTCTGTAGGTACCACGGAGCCCCCGGCGTTGGGATGGCAGGGATCGTGGTCGTCGGCGACGTCGAGATCCCGAGTGCGTCGGGCGGCGGCGTGAGCCCCGGCCGCGAGCCGGTTCCGAGCGGTTTCGCCGCGACCGTGCGCGTCCCCAGCGACTACCCGACAGTGCAGGAGGCTGTGGATCACGCGAGGCCCGGCGGCATGGTCTTGATCGCGGCCGGCGTGTATCACGAGTCGATCGTCGTCACGACGCCGTACATCACGATCCGCGGCGAGGACCGCAACACGACGATCCTGGACGGGAAGAACACCCTGCCGAACGGGATCTACGTGGTCGAGGCCGACGGCGTGACCGTCGAGAACCTCACGTCGAGGCACTTCGTGCTGAACGGTGTGCAATGGTCGAGCGTGTTCGGCTATCGCGCGTCCTACGTCACTGCCTACGACAACGGCGACTACGGGATCTACGCGTTCGATTCGCAGTACGGGCAGTTCGATCACTCGTACGCCGGTGGCTCGCCGGACTCGGGGTTCTACATCGGTCAGTGCGACCCGTGCCATGCCCTGATCACGGACTCGCTCGCCGAGAACAACGCGTTGGGCTATTCGGGGACGAACGCCGGCGGGGACCTAGCGATCGTGAACAGCGAGTGGCGCAACAACATGGCCGGGATCGTGCCGAACTCCCTCGACTCCGAGGCCAACCCGCCCCAGCGCGCCGTGGTCATCGCCGGAAACTACGTCCACGACAACAACTCGACGACGGCCGACACCAAAGACCTGGAGTTCCCTTCCTTCGGGATCGGGATCCTGGTCGCCGGCGGGGTTCAGGACACGGTGACCGGCAACCTGGTCGAGGACCAGGCCACGTACGGCATCGCCCTGCTGCCGAACCTGGACACGAACCTGTGGGCGACGGGAGACAACCGGATCACCGACAACATCGTGCGCCGGAGCGGCCGCGCGGACCTGGCGCTCGGCGCGCCGTCCACGGGCGGCGACTGCTTCAGCGGGAACGACTCGTCGACGAGCATCCCGCCGCGCATCGAGACCCTGTACGGCTGCGATGGTCCGTCCTTGCGCTGGCTGGGCGGCGGCGATCTGGCGCCGACATTCGCGACCGGGTTCCGGTTCCTGGACGCGCTCGACGGCGTATTCCCGC
>JAYUAK010000418.1:0-3047 GCA_043741335.1 Actinomycetota bacterium | reverse complement strand
CTCTATCGAGCGCCCCCTCGTAGGCTTGCGGCATCGTGAACATCACGTCCGCCATCGACGACTTGCCCCCAGACCGTGTGCGCCGGACGCTCGCCGGCCTCCCGGAGGCGACCGGCTACCTCGTCCACGTGAAGACGCTGCGTTACCGGGAACGGCCGCACCTGTCCGCGTGGACCGATTTCGCCGAGCGGTCGATCACGCTCCAGGTCCCGGAGCCGTTCTTCCCGTTCGGCGAGGTCGTGCCGTATGGGGCGAAGCGGCGACCGGGCGGTGCGATCCGATTCATCTGGCTTACCGAAGGGGTGACGTTCCGCACGCCTCGCGAAGTGCTCCGCTTCCTGTACTGCCACGAGTGGATGCACTGGTACCTAAAGGAGCGCCTGGGGAAGAAGTCCGCGGCCGAGACCACGTGCGATCGGTTCGCGCTGCGGAACTATCGCAGGCGAACGGTGACGCTCGACGATGCCGACGCCGCCCTTCGGCGCAACGGCGCCTAGCCTTCGGGCTCGACCCAGATCAGGTGCGCCGTGGACACACCGAGCGCCATCGTTCGATCTCCGATGTTCACGGTGATCGCGTCCTCACTGGAGCCGCCCGTCGCAACGACGATCGATGCTCCGGTCACGAGGCCGTTGCTGTCGAGCCTCCGGAGCAGATCCGGCGCGTCGTGCTCGGCCACTTCGGAGATCCGCCGGACGTGTGCGGCGACACCGGCCGGCAGCTCCGCGAGTGAGACCAATCTGCCGTACGGAGCCTTCCTCCCTGGGATGACGTTCCCGTGGGGACACGTCGAGGGGTTCCCGAGATGTTCGTCCAGGCGCTCGGCAACCTCATCCGACATCCCCGGCGCCATCTCCTGCGCGAAGTTGTCCGCGGTCGCCCAGTCGAAGCCGAGCACGTCCGTGAGCCAACGCTCGAGCAGCCGGTGCACCCGAACCACGCCATTCGCGAGCGTCATGCCCTGTCCGGTCAGCGACACCGTTCGGTCCGCGCCGACATCGATCCATCCATCCCGTTCGAGCCGATGAAGGGTCACGCTCACCGTGGGGGGACGCAGTCCCAGCCATTCGGCGATGCGTCCGGGACGAACTCGACCCTCCTCGAACTGGATGTAGAAGATCGTCTCCAGGTAGTGCTTGACGGTCTCCGGACGGAGCGAGCCTTCGGTCACCGGTCGGCTGGGTACGGAAGTCGACACCCTGGCATCCTATCGGCGGGAGCGAGCTAGGTCCTGGCCGACTGTTTGCCGATCGCACTGAGCAAGACCTCGGCGAACTGCTCCACCCGCGCCTTCTGCCGTTCGGGTTGCTTCTGCCAGCGATGGAAGAGGCCGGGGTCGAGCTCCTCGGTGACGAGCGCGTCCTGGAGTGAGCCCGCCAGCCAGTCGACCATGGAAACGATCATCTCGAGCTCGATGTCATCGCGAACCTCACCGCGCTCGATTCCGTACTCCACGAACTCGAGCGTTCCGTACGGATCTTCGCTGACCAGGAAACGGTTGATGTCGCGCTTCAACACGAGGTCGGTGCCGTAGTTGCCGATCAGCGCCACGCGGTACGGGATCCAGTCCTCGTGGACCAGATGCTCGGTGCGTTCGAGCCAATACATGACGACGGCAAAGAATCCGCGGTCCTGCACGTCTTTCGGAGCGTCGAGCCACGCGGGGAGTGACGTTACCGCGTGCTTGTAGGACTCGAAGAACAGTCCTGCCTTCGAGCCGAAATGTTGGAAGATCGACCCTTTCGCGATCCCCAGCTCGTTCGCGATGTCCTCGACCTTCGCCCCCTGGTAGCCGTCGTCGGCGAAATGCCGCATGGCGCACTCCACGATCCGCTGCCGCTTGTCCGCGCTGCGCTTGGTTCGTGGTGACTTCAGGTCACTCAAGGCCGATCTCTCCTGGGTCGATGCTGTGATACACAGCGTAGGAACGGTCGGTCAAGGTGACTGACCCCGGGTCAGGATATGACGCGAATGGCCATCGAGGCAACCCCGAATACGGCCATGATGCAAACGCTTGCCCGCGACGCCTATCTGTCGCCCGATCATTTCGGGCTCGAGGCCGAACGGATCTTCCATCGCGAGTGGTTCTTCGTCGGCCGGCAGGAGTCGATCCCGTCGGCGGGGGACTACCTGCATGTCGAGGTCGCCAGCGAAAGCGTCTTGATCGTCCGCTCGAAGTCAGGCGGGTTGAGCGCGTTCTACAACGTCTGCCGCCACCGCGGTTCGCGGTTGGTGATGGACGACCCGCCCGTGGGCGGTCGGTTCAAGGGCTCGATCAGGTGCCCGTACCACGCGTGGACCTACGGCCTGGAGGGAGACCTTCGCAACGCGCCCTTCCTGAGCGAAAGCGACGGGCTCCGTCGCGAGCAGCTCAGCCTCCACCCGGTGGCGGTCGACACGTGGGCGGGCTTCCTCTTCGTGAACCTCACGCCGTCGGAGCTCACACCCGAGCGCTCGTTGGCCGCGCAGCTCGCCGCCGTCTCCGAACGAACGCGCAACTACCCGCTCACCGACCTCCGGATCGGACGCCGCATCTCCTACGACGTCAACGCCAACTGGAAGACGATCGTCGAGAACTACAACGAGTGCTATCACTGCGGCACCGTGCACCCGGAGCTCTGCGAAGTCGTTCCCGCGTTCAAGCAGGACGGCGGGCGCGAGCTCGACTGGGAAGCGGGCGTGCCGCACCGCGACGGTGCGACGACGTTCACCTTCACAGGAACGACGACCCGCGCGCCGTTCCCCGGCCTATCGGAGGCAGAACAGGTTCGACACAAGGGCGAGCTGATCTATCCGAACCTGATGCTGAGTCTCTCGGCCGACCATGTCGTGGCGTTCACGCTGTGGCCGTTGGACGCCGGCCACACGCGCATCGACTGCGACTTCCTGTTCCACCCCGACGAGATCGCGAAACGCAGGTTCGATCCGTCAGACGCCGTCGACTTCTGGGATCTGGTGAATCGTCAGGACTGGCAGATCTGCGAATCGGTGCAGAAGGGCATGTCCTCGCGCGCGTTCTCGTTCGGCTACTACGCGCCCATGGAGGA
>JAYUAK010000417.1:0-7197 GCA_043741335.1 Actinomycetota bacterium | reverse complement strand
TCCTCGGTCGGAGAAGGAACTGCTTTCACCGCAGGCTTCGCAGCGGGCTTGGGTTTTGGCTTGCGGGGGGCGGGCGGCGGCTCGAGGATCTCTCGGCGTTTCGGGGTAGAGGCGGTGGCCTTGCCGCCGCTCGCTCGGAGGCGCGGGATGAGATCTTCGGGGACGCTGGAGGATGCCGAACGGCCGGTCGCGCCCATCTGCTCGAGGGTCGCGACGAGATCCTTGCTCGCCACCCCAAGTTCCTTCGCCAGCTCGTGAACCCTCACACCGCTCCTATCAGTCGTACCAGGTCGTTCCCTAGCCTAGCGGCTCCTTCTGCCCCAAGGCCCGTTCGCAGCGCTCTCGCGATCGCTCCGTGCTCCAGCGCCGCCTCGACGCACTCCGCGTCTTGATGGACGTACGTCCCGCGCCCCGGCGCTGACCCGGAAGGGTCGACCGCAACACGTCCCTCATCGACCCTTACAACCCGCATCAGATCGCGCTTGGTCGCCTTCCTTCGACAGCCCACGCACGTTCGCTCTGCAGGCGCTTGGGCCACCGCCCTCATCCCTCCGAAGGCGCCTCGGCGTCTGAGCCTGCGGCCGCATCCTCGGTCGTAGTCACGACGGGCTCATCGGCGACAGCCGCCTGAACCTCGTCGTCCGCCGCGACTTCGACAGCGACCGGCTCCTCGACAGGAGCTGGGGCCGGAGCGGCGACAGGAGCGGCAACTGGCCGCGACTCGTCCGCGACTTGCGTCTCGGACTTGATGTCGATCCTCCACCCAGTGAGCCGCGCAGCCAGGCGAGCGTTCTGCCCCTCCTTGCCGATCGCGAGCGAGAGCTGATAGTCCGGCACGATCACGAGCGCCGTGCTCGTGGCGTCGTCGATCCGGACCTCTTTCACCTTCGCCGGTTGGAGCGCATTCGCGACCAGCTCGGCCGGATTGGGGCTCCATGGCACCACGTCGATCTTCTCGCCGTGGAGCTCGTTCACGACCATGCGGACGCGCGAGCCCTTCGGCCCGACACAGGCACCGACGGGATCCACGCCCGGCTCGTTTGACGAGACAGCGATCTTCGAGCGATGCCCTGGCTCACGAGCAACGGCCTTGATCTCGACGATCCCCTCCTCGATCTCGGGCACCTCTAACGCGAACAGCGATTTGAGAAGACCTGGGTGCGAACGCGAGACGACGATCTGCGGACCCTTCGTGCCCTTGCGGACCTCGGTGATGTAGGCCTTCAGGCGTTCACCATGGCGATACGGCTCCGAGGGAACCTGTTCGGCCTGCGGCAGAAGCGCCTCGACCTTCCCGAGGTCGAGCAGCGTATAGCGGCGCTCCTGCTGCTGGACGATCCCGGTCACGACGTCGCCCTCGCGACCGGCGAACTCCTCGTAGGTCATCTCGCGTTCGGCGTCACGGAGCTTCTGGAAGATGACCTGCTTCGCGGTCTGCGCGCCGATGCGCCCTTTGAACTCGTCGGTGACCTCGACCGCTTCCTCGGAGATCATCTTCATCTCGAGCAGAGGCAGCTCATCCTCCCCGTGCTCGCCCTCGCGTTCGACCTCGACCTCTTCGAGCTGCTGGAGCCACACCTGGAGGTCGCCCGTCTCAGGGTCGATGTGTGCGCGGACACCGACGAAGTCATCGTCGCCCGTGGGATGCTCCTGCTTCCACCACGTCTTGTATGCGGAGGCCATCGCCTCCTCCAGGCCGGCGAGGATCGTCTCGAACGCGATGCCTTTCTCGCGTTCGAGCTCGCGCAAGGCGGCGATCATCTCGGCATTCATCGTGCACTCCCCTTCAATTCTGCGTCCCAGTCCACGATCGTGCGAGCCGTCGCGATCTCGGCGTAGCGGACACGCAGCTCTCTGCCTCCGACGACGACGGTGATGCCGTCGTCGTCGGCTGAAACCAGCGCGCCCGTGATGTTCGTTCGCCCTTCGATGGGCGCCGTCGTCTTCACTTTCACTCTGTCTCCCACCCGCCGCTGGAATTCGATCGGTCGCTTCAGCGAACGTTCGATCCCCGGTGACGACACTTCCAGCGCATAGGGCCCCGGAGCAAATCCTTCGACGTCGAGGCGACGCGACACCTTTTCGGCCAGTTCGGCGATCGTGTCCAGGTCGACGCCCCCATCGCGATCGACCACGACACTGAGCACCCTCCGACCGGACTCGCGCCGAAACGCGATATCGACGAGCTCCAGCCCGGCGCCCTCGATCACGGGCCTGACCAGCGTTTCCGCTTCCATCGGCCGGACCGCCCCCTTCGACAAAAAAAGTGGGCGCGAGCCCACTTCCTGTACACAACTCTGCTGGCTGTACGCCGTTGAGTATAGCCGACCATTGCGAAGCTGCTGGTCAGAGCGCTCGACGTTGACCGTCGTGGGTGTTCCACTGGTCCCGGTCGTTCATTCGGCGGCCGAGGCGGGCGTCGTCCCACCCGTCGTGGACGCGGATGCGGAGGGATCGACCCGCCTCCTCGGCAGCCATTTTCGTCGGGAACTCGTCGCGGTCCCACAGACCCGTGACGTCGATGAGGAGCAGATCCCACGTGGCGAGGCCCACGTGCTGGACCACGCCCTCCACCTGCGGGTGAAGCTTCACGAACTCGCTGAGGTGAAAGGGGACCTTGGCGGCGTTCACGACATGAGCTTACGGCGCGGTGAGCAACAGGTCGATCACGGCCGCGGCGGCGTCGGCAATGGGCGCCTGCGTCTTGTCGCCCGTTGCACGAAGCTTGAGGTCGACCGTACCGGCCTCGACGCCGCGCTTGCCCACCACGACCTGCACCGGGTATCCGATCAGGTCCGCGTCGGCGAACTTCACGCCGGCCGAGGCCTCCCGGTCGTCGAGTCCGGCATCGACGCCTCGCTCGCACAACTCGCCATAGATCCGCTCGGCCTCGGCAACCGACGCCGCGTGGTCGCGGGTCGCGAGGACCACCACCACCTCGAAGGGCGCCAGCGCCTTCTGCCAGACGATCCCGTTGTCGTCATGGCTCTGCTCGACGGCGGCCGCCATGATCCTGGTAATGCCAACGCCGTAGCTCCCCATCACGTAGGCCCTCTCGGAGCCATCTTCCTCCACGAACCGCGCGTTGAGCGGCCCAGAGAAATTCGTGCCGAGTTGGTAGATGTGCGCGACGACGATCGAGCGGCCGATGTGCAGGACTCCACCATCGACCGGACAGCGGTCGCCCTCCCGGAACTGGACCAGGTCTTCCCAACGGTCCACGCGGAAGTCGCGCCCGACGTTCGCCCCCGTGACGTGGCGATCCACCTGGTTCGAGCCGGTGACCCAGTCACGCCCGCCGCGTACCAGATGGTCCGCGAAGATCGTGACCGTCTCGTCGAACCCCTGCGGGCCGACGTACCCCTTCACGAATCCGCGTGCGCCGAAATCATCGTCGTCGAACGGCCGGACCTTCGATGGGAAGACAAGCTTGCCGAGCTTGTCCACGTTGACCTCGCGGTCCCCCGGTACCAACACGGCCGTGCTCTGTCCGGCCATATCGAACATGACGCACTTCAGCGTGCGAGACGGCTCCACGCCCAAGAGGGTGGCGAGAGCATCGATCGTCGGCGTGTCCGGGGTGTCGACCGGGGTGAGCGGCTCGGTCCCTTCGCCCGCAGGCTCGGGTGCCAGCGGGCGGGCCGCCTCCGTGTCCGCCAGGTAGTCGCCGTTTTCACATTCGACGAACAGATCCTCGCCCACGGTCGCACGTGCCATGAACTCATGGTTGACGCCGCCGCCGATCTGACCGGGGTCGGCCTCGACGATCACGAGGTCCAGACCGCAGCGTTCGAAGATGCGCTCGTATGCCTCGTACATGATCCGGTACGACTCGCGCATGCCGTCGTCGTCGCGATCGATGGAGTAGGCGTCCTTCATCAGGAACTCTCTTCCACGAAGCAGCCCGAATCGCGGACGGAACTCGTCTCGGTACTTCCACTCGACCTGGTAGACGTTCTTGGGCAGGTCGCGGTAGGAAGGCAGGTCGCCGGCCGCGAGCAGCGCGACGACCTCCTCCTGGGTCGGGCCGAGGATCATCTGCCTCCCGTGGCGATCGTCCAGCTTGAACAACGTGTCGCCGTAGAGGTCGTACCGGCCGGTCTCCTGCCAGGGGGCAGCGGGAAGCACGATCGGCATCCTGATCTCCTGCGCGCCGGTCGCGTCCATCTCCTCGCGAACGATCGCCTCGATCTTGCGCGTCGTTCGCAGACCCAGCGGGAGCGTGGTGTAGACGCCCGCCATCACTTGGCGGATGAACCCGGCACGCAGCAGCAACCGATGGCTCGCGATGTCGGCATCGGCCGGATCTTCGCGGAGCGTGGGCGCGAACAGATGTGACAGGCGCATGGGGCCTCAGGATACCGGCCGCACAAGGCGGTCCGTTGACGGTGACACCGCCGAGCAGGGACAATCGGTGCCTCATGCGGACGCACGGGACGACCTGGGTGTGGCGCCGGGGCTTGCGGAGCCCGGTGCCGACGCGCACGTAGGACCAGCGTTCGCACCTCGAGCCACCGCAAGCCCCGGGCCGACGGTCCGGGGTTTCCTGTTTTCCCTGAACGCAAAGGAGCGCACGTGGAAACGCAGCTACGGGTCAGACCCGATCGAGGGCACTTCGACGTTCTCGCGCGCGAATGGCCCGTGGTTCCGGTCTGGGCCGAGCTGCTGGCCGACGTGTCCACGCCGGTCGGTCTGTTCCCCGCGCTCGCAGGCAGCGGTTCCGGATTGGTGCTGGAGTCCGTCGAGCGCTCCGAGCGGTGGGGCCGGTATTCGTTCGTGGCGGGCGATCCGGCTGCGGTCGTGATCGTCGACGGCACCGGCGTTCGGATCGACGATGTTGTGCGTGAATTGCCGATCGCGCAGCCATCGGAGGGGACGTCCGCGCGCGAAGCGTTGGTCGAGATCGCCCGCTCGCTCGCGGGGCCTCGGCCGCCGGACCTGCCTCCGCTCACCGGAGGACTCATGGGGTATCTGGCGTATGAGGCCGCCGCGCTCCTCGACGGTCATCCGGTTCCGGAGCCTGCAAGCGCGCCGTGCCCGCCGATCGGACTGCTCGTGATCGACCGTGCCGTGGTCTTCGACCACTGGCGCCAACGGCTCATCCTGGTAGCCCACGTGCCGGCCGGCCGCTACGCGGAGGGTGTCGCCGCCGTGCACGACCTGGCGGCGACGATCGCGTCGGCCGTGCCGCCGGCGCTGGCGCCCGCGGTCTCTTCGCACGGATCGGCGGACGCCGGCGAGCCGAACATGCCGGACGAGGGCTACCGCTGGACCGTGTCCGCGTTCAAGGAGCACATCCTGGCCGGCGACGTCTACCAGGGCGTGCCTTCCCGGCGCGTGACGTTCCCCGCGCCCGACGGCGGATTCCCGATCTACCGCCGCCTCCGAGTGACGAACCCCGCGCCGTACATGTTCTTCGTGCGGATGCTGGGCATGGAGCTGGCCGGCTCGTCGCCCGAGCCGTTGGTACGCGTGGAGGGGCGTCGTGTGTCGGCACGGCCGATCGCCGGAACGCGTCCGCGCGGTCAGACGGAGATCCGCGATCGCCTGCTCGAACACGAGCTGCTCGCCGATCCGAAGGAGCAGGCCGAGCACGCGATGCTCGTCGACCTGGCACGCAATGACCTGGGCAGGGTGTGCGTCGCGGGCTCCGTCCGGCCCACAGAGCTCATGGAGGTGGAGCGGTTCACAAAGGTGATGCACATCGTGTCGACGGTCGAGGGTGAGCTCCGTGAGGACCTGCACCCACTCGATGCGCTCGCGGTGACCTTTCCGGCGGGAACGGTGACGGGGGCGCCGAAGCGCCGTGCCATGGAGCTGATCGCCGAGCACGAGCCCACCGCGCGGGGGCCGTACGCCGGGGCGGTCGGCTACCTGACGTTCGCCGGAGACTTGGACTTCTGCATCACGATCCGAACCGCTGTCGTCGCGGATGGCCTTGTGTCGGTGCAGACGGGCGCCGGGGTGGTGGCCGACTCCGACCCCCAGGCCGAGCTGGAGGAGACCAAAGCGAAGGCGGCCGGGCTGATGCCCGCGGTCGCACCGGGCGACGGTACGCTCGACGACGAAGAGGAGCTCGGATGATCCTGGTCGTCGACCACTACGACTCGTTCACGTACAACCTGGTGCAGCTGATCGAGAGCCTCGGCCGCCAGACCGAGGTGGTGAAGTCCGACGCCGAACCGGCCGAGGCGCTCGTTGCGCGCACACCCCGCGCGGTCATCCTGTCCCCCGGGCCGGGTCGTCCCGAGGAAGCGGGCGTGTTCACCGCGTTGCTCCAGGCGTTGCCGGCGGAGACCCCGGTTCTCGGCGTCTGTCTTGGCCACCAAGCGCTCGGCGTCGCGTGTGGCGGTGTCGTCGACCGTGCGACGCCCGTGCACGGCAAGGCCTCGCTCGTCTTCCACGAGGGAAGGGGCATCTTCGAAGGCGTCAGCGAACCGTTCGAGGCCGGCCGCTACCACTCCCTCGTCGTGCTCCGCGATCGGCTGCCGGACGAGCTCGAGCTCACCGCGTGGACCGAGGACGGGTTGGTGATGGCCGCCCAGCATCGAACGCTCCCGCGGTTCGGCGTCCAGTTCCACCCGGAGTCGATCCTCACGCCTGAGGGGCCGAGAATCGTCGAGAACTTCCTGGCGCTCAGCCGGTAGAGCCACACCAATTCACGCGTCAGCCGCCCCTTTGCTAGTGGCTCGCTTGAAAGCCCGGATAGAGCGCATGGTCAGAGCTGCTGGCGGCAACATCAAGAGGAACATGCCGATCCCGAGGGATACCCGGTCGACAGCGATCAAGTACACATCGACTCCCAGCCACAGCAACAACAGGGATCCGATCCCGGCGAAACGTTGGAGATATGGGTGTCCGGTCCTGGCGCTGCCTTTCCCACTCGCGGTGCGGCGCCTCGACAACCACTGCCAAGTGGACACGACCGCAAGGAGACCATAAGCAACAGCTTGCAACATCAGCCCGCCCGCCAAGGCGACGGCGGCGCCGATGAGCCATGCGAACGGGAGGATCGTTCGAACTCGTTCTTGCCATCGACCGACCTTTTCGGGATCGACGCGCGATGTGGTCCACCAAGATCCAGTCACTGCCAAAGGCTACCGCTGGGGAGCGGGACAGTTCGGACCGTAGGCGAACGCCGCCGAGCTCGGAGAGACGCGGCACCCGGCTTCGTTCACTGCGACGAACGCGGCGCCG
>JAYUAK010000416.1:0-3080 GCA_043741335.1 Actinomycetota bacterium | reverse complement strand
TGGCATGTCGAGACGGCCGGTCAGGACGACGAACGCATCCGGTCCGAGTTGGTTACTGCTCTCGAACGCTCCCGCGAACGCCGGTGTTGCGATCGTCGTGAGGCCGACAACGATCAGGGCGAGCCTCAGCAGCCTCCGCCGGATGTTCACCTCGCGAGTCCTCCTTCGATCCTGTGGATCGATCACCTGTTGCGAAGGCTACCCGAAGGGCGAGGAGCGGCCCTAGGCTGTCAGCTCCTGGATGAGCGAGCCGTAGGCGAGGAGGTACCGGTCGACGTCGTCCTCAGTGGCCGGCACACCGCAGGTGGGACCGGCCCCGACGATCGCATCCCACACGCCGCGGTTCGCCAGGTACACCCGCGAGGTCAGCGTGAGCAGGATGTCCTTCGCTGCGTAAGCGTCCAACGCGTTGCGCGGCATCGCGGGCGCGAACGTCACCCCCGAACGTGGCCAGAATCGGTGGATGGTCCAGGGGAGCCCAGCGTCGCTGATGATCTTCTCGATCCCAGCGGCCAAGCGTGCGCCGAGCACGTGCGTGTGGGCGTACGCCTCGTCGGTGAGGACTTCGGCCAGCGTCGCCCGCGCCGCCGCCATCGAGAGCGGGTTGCCGAAAAGCGTGCCCCCGGTGGCGATCGCTTCCTTCTCGTCGAACCGCCCCGCCGGGCGCTCCAAGATGTCGGCGACCTCCTCGGTCATGCCGTAGGCGCCGAGCGGCACGCCGCTGGCGATCGACTTCCCCGTCGTCACGACGTCGGGTTCGAGTCCCCAGAGCGTCGTGAGACCGCCGGTCCCGACGATCTGCGTGTGGGTCTCGTCGTAGGCGAGCACGGTGCCGGTCTCTCGAGTGACTGCGCGCACGGCTTCGTGGAACCCAGGTTCCGGAAGCAGGAGGCCGACGTTGTTCGTGATCGCGGGCTCGGCGATCACGATGGCGACGTCGCGTTGGTCGAGCGCGGCTCGCAGCGCGTCGGGGTCGTTGAACTGGACGATCTTCGTCTGGGACGTTACGTCACGCGGGAGGCCGCCTTCCTCCGGCACGAGCCGCCCATCCTGGAGGTCGACCAGCGCCTGGTCGAAGTGTCCGTGGTACTTGCCGTCGAAGAACAACACCTTGTCGCGACCGGTCAACGCGCGCGCGACCCGGATCGCCTCGATGTTCGCGTGCGTCGCTGAGAGCGTGAACTGCCACTTGGGCAATCCGAACCGCCGGCCGAGCTCTTCGGCCACCCAGCCCGCGTCCTCGTTCGGGAGCATGAACTGTGTGCCCGACGCGGCGTGGCGCGCGACCGCTTGCACGACCGGCTCGGCGGCGTACCCACCGAACATGGACAGATCGGCGATGTTGAAGTCCGAGTACTCGTGCCCGTCGACGTCGCGCAAGCGCGCGCCCTTGCCCTCGGCGACGAACAGCGGTGGATGGTCGTACGAGGTGCGGAGCCAGGACATCGCGACCCCGTTCGGCATGGATCGCTTGGCGTTCGCCCAGAGTTCCGCGGAACGGGGACGCGCCGCGACGAACGCGGCGTCTTCGCGATCCTTGATGCTCTGGATCCGTTCGCGGTCGAGGTGGCCGGCGGCAGTCATGAGGAGCGCATCATGCCAGAGGCCGATCGAGCACCATCAGCCAGCTCATCCGTCGCTCGCCGTCCACGACGTCGGTGTCGAAGGTCTGCTTCACCTGCCGGAACCCTGCCTTTTCATACGCCCGGTGCGCCCGCGAGTTGCCGACGGGGGTGAGCAACGCGATGCCGGTGGCGTCGCGTGCCTCGAAGAGGTGTCGGGCCAGCAGGGCCACCGTGCGCGATCCCACGCCGCGATCGATCATGTCTGGTTCTCCGATGAAGATGTCGAGACCATAGGAGCCCTCGATCGCGGGAACGCCCGTCTCTGCCGCTGCCCCTGCCTCGTCGTCCCACGGATAGAACTGGACGTACCCGACCGGCCGATCGCCCACCGATATGATGCACGACGTCACCCACGAGGCGTCTTCGGTGCGCGGGCCGTACTGCTCGACAACGTGCTCGGGCATCATCGTCGGCGTCGGGTCGTCATCGGTCGTCCACCATTCCGCGACATGCGGCTCGTTCCGCCACCGAACGAAGAGCGCGTAGTCGGCAGGCTCGTCGCGCATCCGGCGGATGGCGAGGTTGCCTTCGCGCGCGAGCTCGTCCGGATCGGTCATGACGAGCATCTTGCCACGGCATTGACGCGCTACCCGCCCGCGGCGATGCTGCACGCGGGGGGCACATGGTGCGTGAGAGTGGGTTCGACCCGGCGCTGCTAAGAGGGCTCACTCAGCCACGCCTCTCGCGCCGTCGCTTCCTGGGGTATGCCGGGATGGGAGCGGCCGGACTTGGTCTGTCGGGCTTGCTGGCCGCGTGTGGCGGGAACGCCCCCGCAGGGTCGTCGGCCTCGGCGAGCGGCTCGCCCGGCTTCGATTGGGCCGCGCAGAAGATCACGGGGTCATTCGCGTTCGGCAACTGGCCGCTCTACATCGATCGCGATCAGGTCGGCGGCGAGCACGTTCATCCCTCGCTCGACCTCTTCAAGAAAGAGACGGGGATCTCGATCGACTACAAGGAGGTCATCCAGGCCTACGACGAGTTCTTCGCCAAGCTCCGGCTGCTGCTCGAAGGTGGGCAGCCGAGCGGCTACGACCTCATCGTCATGGGATACCCGAAGTGGCTGCCGCTCATGATCGCGAACGACTACCTGATCCCGCTCGACCACTCGAAGCTCCCGAACTTCGCGGCGAACGTCGCGCCAACATACAAGGACCCCGCGTACGACCCGGGCAACAAGTTCTCGATCCCGTACATGTCGGGCATCACCGGGATCGGCTACGACCCCGAGCTCACCGGGCGTGAGATCACGAGCGTGATGGATCTGTTCGACCCCGCGTTCAAGGGCAAGGTCGGGATGTTCGGCGACACCGAGGACATGCCGAACCTCACGCTGCTCGGGATGGGCGTCGAGCCGGGCGCGTCGACCCCGGACGACTGGAACGCTGCCGCCGCATTGCTGACGAAGCAGCGCGACGATGGAGTGGTGCGCCAATACTACGGTCAGAACTACGTCTC
>JAYUAK010000415.1:0-16163 GCA_043741335.1 Actinomycetota bacterium | reverse complement strand
TCGGGGACGTCGGTGGCTCAGTGCTGCGCGACCGTCGCAAGCTTGCAGGCGACGGCGTGGTCGTCGTCGTGTTGACCGTGGAGGCTCAGACGGGCGTGATCGTCGCGGGGCCCGACATCGTGAACCGTGGGTTCGTGTACGACGAGACTTCCGGGGACATCCTTGAAGAGGCCAGGAAACGCGTCATGCTCTCCCTCGAGGGGAGCGCCGATGCCCACGTCACGGATCGGTCCGCCCTCCAGCAGAACGTTCGCCGGGTGCTGGGGAAGTACTTCTACGAGGTCACTCAGCGCAAGCCGGTCATCCTGCCCGTGATCATGGAGGTGTAGGTGGCGCAGAAGACGGCCCGCCGGGCTCCGTCCCGGCGGTCTTCCCCGTCGTCCAGGAAGCCAACCGCGAAGAAGAAGTCCCGGAACAAGCCCCGGAAGCAGGGCAGGAAGCCGGCACGCACGTCGACCCGGCAGATCCTTTCCCCGTGGGCACGGGATGCGGTCGGCATCGGGCTCGTCGTGTTCGCGCTGCTCGGCGTCCTCTCCGTCTGGTTCGAGGCCGCGGGTCCGGCGGGCTATGCCATCTCCTGGTTGTTACGAGGCGCGTTCGGCGTGGGCGCCTACGCATTTCCCGTTGTCGGGGTGTACTGGGGTGTCGTACTGCTCCGCGATACGGGAGCCGAGGATCGCGTGCGGATGTTCATTGGGTTCGTCGTGCTGGTGCTCGGGACGCTCGGCTTGTTTTCGCTCACCCGCGGCAACCCCAGCCCGTTCGATGTGCGCGCGGTCGTCGCTGCGGTTGCGGGCATCGTGGGCGCTTTCGCGGCGCATCCGCTTTCGCGGGTGTTGTCTCCGATCGGCTCGGGCATCGTCTGCGCCGGTTTCGCGACGCTCGGGCTGTTGATCTTCACGGGCACGCCCGTGTCGCGTGTCCTGGAGCGGGTTCGCGAGTTCCGCGAGGCGCGGCCCGAGCGCGATCCGGTCGGAACGGAAGCCGAAGAGGAGACGCGTCTCACCCGGAAGCCGCGGTCCGGACGGCTGTCCGTGCGCGAGGCCCTCGGCCTGGACGACGTCGACGACGACATGATCGTGCTCCCCGAGTCGCCGGTCCTCGAAGTCGACCAAGAGGACGAGGCGGAAGACGACACGGCCGACGAGCTACAACCGGCCTCGGCAAGGGCCGCGAAGGCCCGAACGGTCGCGACCTCCAGCGGGCCGTATCAGCTGCCGCCTTTGGATCTCCTTCGAACCGCTCCGGCTTCCGCATCCGACGGCCGCGACGAGCAGGAAACGATGGCGGCCCTCGAGCGGACGCTGGTGACGTTCGGCGTCGACGCGCGGGTCACCGGTATGTCCCGAGGGCCGACGGTGTCGATGTACGAGGTCGACATCGCGGCCGGCACCAAGGTGAACAAGGTCCTCCAGCTTTCGAGTGACATCGCGTACGCACTGGCCACTCCGGACGTGCGGATCATCGCCCCGATCCCCGGGAAGTCGGCGATCGGCGTCGAGGTGCCGAACAAGCACCGGGATTTCGTGATGCTCGGCGACATCCTTCGTTCGAAAGCCGCCAAGGACGCGACCCATCCGCTCACCGTCGCCCTCGGCAAGGACGTGCACGGCCGGCCGCAGCTCGTGAATCTGGCGACGATGCCGCACATCCTGATCGCCGGCGCGACCGGTGCGGGCAAGTCGAGCCTGATCAACTGCTTCATCACCTCGATCCTGATGCGCACCACACCCGACGACGTGCGTCTGGTGTTGATCGACCCGAAACGAGTCGAGCTCAGTCACTTCGCGGAGGTGCCGCACCTGCTCTCGCCGGTCATCGTGCATCCCAAGCGCGCGGCCGAGGCTCTGCAGTGGATCGTCCGCGAGATGGAGCTCCGCTACGAGATGCTCGCCACGGTCGGCGTCCGCGACATCGACGGGTACGAGGCCGGGTTCCGCGAAGGAACGTTGCGGATCCCTCCCGGCCAGGAGGCCTCCTACGAGCACATGCCGTTCATCCTGGTGGTGATCGATGAGCTGGCCGACCTGATGATGGTCGCGCCGCGTGACGTCGAAGACGCGATCTGCCGGATCGCCCAGATGGCTCGTGCCGTCGGCATCCATCTGATGGTCGCCACGCAGCGACCGTCGGTCGACGTCGTGACCGGCCTGATCAAGGCGAACATCCCGTCACGCGTCGCGCTGATGACGTCGAGCCAGGCGGACTCGCGCGTGGTGCTCGACATGAACGGCGCCGAGAAGCTCGTCGGTCACGGCGACATGCTCTTCGCCCCCGCGAACGCTTCGAAGCCGACGCGACTGCAAGGGGCGTGGGTCACCGAGCAGGAGATCCACGAGATCAGCCGGTTCATCCGCGGTCAGCGCGAGGTGGTCTACGAGAACAGCGTGGAAGGTCTCGGCCTCCCGCCCATGGATCGTGTCGAAGTCACCGGGCAGGGCGCCGGCGATGACGACGACCTGCTCCAGCAAGCTGCGGAGCTCGTGATCCGTTCGCAGCTCGGTTCTACCAGCATGCTGCAACGCAAGTTGAAGGTCGGGTTCGCCCGCGCCGGTCGGCTGATGGATCTCCTCGAAGAACAGGGCGTCGTCGGTCCCGGCCAGGGCTCGAAGGCTCGCGACGTGTTGATCACGTGGGAAGAGTGGGAAGACCGCCGGAGCGCGTGAACCGCGGTGGCGAGCCTAGAGCGCGCCGACGCGGCGGGCGACCTGGAACAGATTGTCGGCGTGCTGTTGCGGATCGATCATGAAGGATCCCGAGATGCCGACCTGCCCCTGCCAGTACGCGTAGATGTCGCCGTCGGTCCATCCTCGCGAGCGAGCGCTCTTGTAGCTGCGGACCATCTCGCTCCCACGCCAGAGCGACTGTGGGCAGACGAAGAACCCGCCACGATCGCCGTCGATCGAGAGCCAGAACGAACCGACCAGCCCCCAGGTGCCGTCGTCCTGGTCTCCGGAGACCAGCAGGAACCTCACGGGTCCCTCCGAAAGGAGATCGGGCGTCGTGACCCGTTCGGAGAACGAGCCGAGCGGCGAACCCTCGGCTGCCCCTTCTTGCGTTCGGTCGGCGTCTCGATCCATCGTTCCGCGTTCCCTCCCGTGGGGACACTAGTCACCCGGGGTTCCGGGTGCAGCGGGCGGAAGGCGATATCCCGGCGGTTCTTGGTCCTAGGTCGTGCGCCCCGACCGCTCGGCCCGCCCCCTCCGGTCCTCGGAGAGGATGGCCCATCGCTCGTGGTCCCGCCAGCGACCGGCGATCTTGAGGTAGCGGGGCGAGTAGCCCTCAAGGCGGAACCCGGCGCCTTTGACCAGGGCAACCGACGACTCGTTCCCGGGCTGGATGTTCGCCTCCAATCGGTGGAGCCCGAGCGGCCCGAACGCGAACCGGAGCACCAGTCTGAGTCCGTCGTGCATGTACCCCTGGCCCGCGAAAGGCTCGAACGCGTAATAGCCGAGGTAGGCGCTTCGGAGCGGGCCGTGGACGATCTGGGAGAGATGGAAGGCTCCGACGATCGCTGCCTCGTCGATGCGGCAGACCAGCAGAGACTCGACATCGGTCCGCCGCGCGCGGCGGAGGAGGCCGGCGAAGGCCTCTGCGTCGGAGGGCGGCGTGCTCCACCGACCGTGCAGCTTCCGGCTCGCCGCGACACACTCCAGGAATTCCTCGCGATCGCGCGCTCGCGGATGGCGCAGGAACACCCGTTCGCCTTGCGGGAGCGCTCCGTCGTTCACAAGGCGTCGAGACGGGCGCGCGACTGCTCGATCACGCGCAGGGCGCTCGCCCGATCCTCGTAGCCGTCGGTCGCGACCTTGTGGCCTTCGAGGTCCTTGTAGACCTGGAAGAAGTGCTCGATCTCGTTCAGCAGGTTGGTCGGCAATCCATCGATGTCCTCGACGTGAGACCACAGCGGGTCGCGGAGAGGGACGCAGAGCACCTTCTCGTCCTCCCCTTTCTCGTCGGTCATGCGGAACAGCCCGACGGGACGCGCGGAGATGTGGCAGCCGGGGAACGTCGGTTCGCCGACGAACACGAGCGCATCGAGGGGGTCTCCGTCCAAGCCGAGCGTTCCGTCGATGAATCCGTAGTCCGCGGGGTACTGCATCGACGTGAAGAGCATGCGGTCGAGGAAGATCGCGCCGCTCTCGTGGTCGTACTCGTATTTGTTGCGCGAGCCCTTGGGGATCTCTACGACCACAGTAAAGACCTCGTTCGAGGCGTCCATGACCCGAGTGTAGCGAGGAGGGCTATCATCTCGACATCCCTGGCTCGCAACCCTTGGCCGGGCATCCCTGGCCCGGGATCCATGGCCTGAACCGAAGGCGGAGGTGCTGTGCAGGACTCGATGATCGGTGTGGGCTCCGCCCTGCGAAAGGCTCGCGAGCGTCGGGGCATCACGATCGACGCGGCGAGCCGCGACACCAAGCTCCACATGGACCAACTGCGGGCGCTCGAGTCGGAAGACTTCGAGGCGCTGCTGGGCGATGTTTACGTTCGCGGGTCGTTGCGAACGTACTCGCAGTACCTGGGGCTCTCCCCGGACAAGGTGATCGGCGCGTACGCCGAGCATGCGGACGAGCCGGCCGAGCCACCGCCGCCCGCCAAGCTTGGCCGCGTCGAGCGCGCGATCGCGGCGACCAGGATCCGAGACAACCAGTGGCTCATGGTGTTCCTTGCGGGAACGGTGTTGGTGATCGCGATCGTGTTCGGGTTCTTGTCCCGGGCGCACTCTGCGCCTGAGCCGGCGACGATGCCCACGGTCGCGGCAGAGCCCCAGCCGCTCGATCGCTCGATCGACGCCGTGATCCAGGCTGTCGCGAACGTGCGGGTCACCGTGACCGCGGATGGAGTGGTGTCGACGTACACGATGGGAGCGGGGGAGACTCGGAGCTTCATGGCTGAGGCGAGCATGGTCCTGAGCGTGACCGACGGCGGCGCCATCCATCTGACCTTGGACGGCGTGGATCACGGCATCCCGGGGACGCCCGGACGACCGTGGAAGGACACGTTCAGTTTCGGTACGAGCACGGGAGCGACACCATCGGCAGGGGCGTGAAGGCCGAGATCGTCGGTGTCGGAACCGAGCTGCTCCTCGGCCAGATCGCGAACACCAACGCTCGGTGGATGTCCGAGCGCCTCGCCGAGGTCGGGGTCGACGTCTTCTATCACCAGGTGGTCGGCGACAATCTGCTGCGGATCGTCGACGTGCTCCGGTTC
Organism: Actinomycetota bacterium; assembly: GCA_043741335.1. Taxonomy (GTDB): domain Bacteria; phylum Actinomycetota; class UBA4738; order UBA4738; family HRBIN12; genus JBBQVZ01. The sequence continues at coordinate 10,949 of JAYUAK010000415.1, read as the reverse complement.
GCGCTGGATCGTGCCGATGTGGTGCTCGTCACCGGCGGGCTCGGCCCGACCGAGGACGATCTCACGCGGGACGCGATCGCGGAGCTGCTGGGTGCACCGATGGTGCGCCACCCGGAGATCGAGGATCAGCTGCGCGCGAAGTTCGCGGGATTCGGACGTGGCGACATGCCCCTCAGCAATCTCCGACAGGCCGATGTGCCCGAAGGGCTTCAGACGATCACGCCCGACCGCGGCACTGCGCCGGGGCTCGTGGCCGAGCTGCCGGGGGGAAAATGGCTCTACTCCGTGCCCGGCGTCCCGGTCGAGATGTTCGAGATGATGGAGGGCACGATCTTGCCGGCGCTCGCGGCGTTGGCCGGGCCCGCGACGATCGTCTCGCGAACCCTCCGCTCGGCGAGCCTCGGGGAGTCGAGGGTCGCGGAGATGCTGCGCGACCTGTTCCATGCATCGGCCAATCCGAGCGTCGCCTATCTGGCTTCGTCCGGCGAGGTCAAGGTACGTCTGACGGCGAAGGCGGCGAACCGCTCGGCAGCCGAGATCCTGCTCGACCCGTTGGTCGACGAGGTTCGGGCCCGGCTTGGGGAACACATCTTCACCATCGACGACGAAGAGCTGGAGGCTGCCGTTGGCCGTCTCCTCCGCTCGTCGGGCCAGACACTGGCGTGCGCCGAGTCATTGACTGGCGGCTCGGTGGGGGCGCGTATCACCTCCGTTCCCGGCGCGTCGGAGATCTTCCTTGGATCCGCCGTCGCCTATACCGCCGATGCGAAGTGCGACGTGCTCGGCGTGTCGCGCGAGACGATCAACGGTCCGGGCGTCGTGAGCGAGGCCTGCGCCCGCGAGATGGCGGCGGGCGCCCGTCGGGTCTTCGGCGCCGATATCGGGCTCTCGCTCACCGGGGCCGCCGGACCGCAGGCACACGGCGGGGCGGATCCGGGCACGGTGTGGGTGGCCCTGGATACCGACGATACCCGCCACGCTCGCGGGTTCATGGTGCCCGGCGAACGTGCGCGGGTGCGTCGTTGGGCAGAGCAGGCCGGCCTCGACCTGGTTCGCCGACATCTCGAAGGCGCGGCTCTGCCCGATACCGATCGCCTGAAACCCCGACTGATCTGAGGCGCGAGGGGTGGGAGTCGACCACGCAGCCGCCCATGAGACCGAGGTCCTGCGGCTGTTCGTCGCCGTCGAGGTGCCCGACGACGTCAAGCGCTCGGTCGCGACCGCGATCGCACGCTGGCGTCCGACTTTTGCGGAAGCTCGATGGATCCCACCCGAGAACTGGCACATCACCCTGAAGTTCCTCGGAGCGACGCTAAGAGAGCTGCTGCCGTGGGTCGAGCGGACGGTCGGCGCGGTCGCCTCGTCGCATGCACCGGCCGAGGCGCAGCTGGCGAACCTGGGAGCCTTCCCGACAGCGGATCGGGCTCACGTCCTGTGGGTCGGGGTGGACGAGCCTCAGGACCGCCTGGCTGCGCTCGTCTCGGATCTCGAGGCTGCGCTCGCGGGAGAGTTTCCGGTGGAGGCCAGACCTTTCCATCCGCATCTCACGGTGGCCCGGTCGGAGTCGCCGATACGGTTGCCGGGTCGATTCGCCGAGATCCTTGTTTCCTCCGGACCGTTCACCATAGACCGGTTGGTTCTGTTCCGGAGCCTTCTGCAGCGGCCCGACCCTCGGTACGAGCCGCTCCGCCTCTTCCCGCTCAGTCAGCCGCTCGACCAGTCGATCGGCCAGTCGATCGGGCGGTGACGGTGCTTGCACCCGAACATCTGTTCGAGTACCCTCGGCCATCGGAGGGGCTGTCCCCCTCGAATGACAGGAGTGTAAGTTATGTCAGAGCCACTCGGTAAGGTTTCCGCGATGGGAGACGAGCGCCGCCGGATCCTCCTCTCCGGCGAGCCGAGAGGTCACAAGGAGGATTCGGGGATGGATCGCGACAAGATGCTCGACGTCACGCTGCAGCAGATCGAGAAGCAATTCGGCAAGGGCGCCGTCATGAAGCTCGGTGAGCACCCGATGGCGGCCGGCATCACGGTCATCCCGACGGGGTCGCTCGCGCTCGATATCGCGCTCGGTGTCGGCGGCATCCCACGCGGCCGGATCATCGAGGTCTTCGGGCCCGAGGGTTCGGGCAAAACCACGGTCTGCCTCCACATGATCGCCGAGGCCCAGGCGAGGGGCGGCATCGCCGCCTTCATCGACGCGGAGCACGCGCTAGACCCCACGTACGCCCGTGCGCTCGGCTTGAACGTCGACGAGCTCTTGGTCTCCCAACCGGACTCCGGTGAGCAGGCCCTCGAGATCGCCGACATGCTCGTCCGCTCGGCGGCGCTCGACCTCGTCGTGATCGACTCGGTCGCGGCTCTGGTGCCTCGGGCCGAGATCGAGGGCGAGATGGGCGACACCCACGTCGGTCTCCAAGCGCGACTCATGTCCCAGGCCATGCGCAAGCTCGCCGGCACGCTCTCTCGGTTCGATACCTCGGCGATCTTCATCAACCAGCTCCGCGAGAAGATCGGCGTGATGTTCGGCTCGCCCGAGACGACGCCGGGTGGGCGGGCCCTGAAGTTCTACTCGTCCGTGCGCCTCGACATCCGCAAGATCGAGAACCTGAAGGACGGCACCGATGTCGTCGGGTCGCGTACGCGGGTGAAGGTCGTGAAGAACAAGGTCGCGCCGCCGTTCCGCCAGTGCGAGTTCGACATCATGTACGGCAAGGGTATCTCCAAGGAGGGTTCGCTGATCGACATCGGTGTTGATCTCGAGATCGTCAAGAAGGCGGGCGCCTGGTTCACCTACGAGGGCGAACAGCTCGGCCAAGGTCGCGAGAACGCCCGGCAGTTCCTGGCGGAGCACATCGAGATGCGGGACGAGATCGATCGGAAAGTGAGGGAGGCGGTGGGTCTGACCGCCTTCGGAACCGAGGGCGATGAGTCTGTGATCCGGGTCGTGCCCGACCTGATCCTGGAGGACCCTGCACCCGAGCCCGTCGCTGTGGCTGCCGCCGCGAAGGCCTCGAAGGCGCGCAACGGCGACGGCTAGGCCGCCGATGGCCGGATCGGGCTCGCGCAAGCCGAAGAATCCGAAAAGCTGCCACGAGCGTGCTCTTGGTTTGCTCGCGGTTCGAGCTCGAAGTCGTCGTGAGCTCGAGAGACGCCTGCTTCAGGCGGGCTTCGAGGCTGTCGAGGTTGGCGACGTCCTCGAACGCCTCGAACGTGTCGGGCTCATCGACGACGACGCGTTCGCCGCGCAGGTGGTCGAGCACGCGTTCGGAGTCAGGCGGTCGGGGAGGCGGGCCGTGGCCAGCACCTTGGCGGCTGCCGGGGTCCCGCGCGACGTCATCGAGAACGCCCTCTCGCGGCCGGGAGAGGGCGAGGACGAGCGAGCCGACGCTCTGGCGGCCTCTCGAATCGGCCGGGTCGGGTCCCTGGAGCCGGCCAAGGCGTTCTCACGATTGACCTCGCTCTTGATGAGACGTGGGTACAGCCCGGAAGTTGCGCGCAGGGCGGCCCGCAAGGCCCTCGCGATCGATGGATCGGAAGACGACCCCAACCTTGCCTCTGGGTTCACGCGGCCGTAGCATCGTGGACACGAGAAGAACGAACGAAGAATCCGACGTCCAATCACGAGGCCCTGTGAGCGAGCTGACCGACCAAAGAACGGATGATCGACGAAACGCGGCACGCGTGACGCCCTTGGCGGAACGCGAACCGTGATCTTCCTCGCCTGCAGCACGCCTTAGCGAACGGCGGCACCTTCCGCGGTTCTTCTCTCAAGACGCGTTCGACGTGTGTTGGGAGGAACGATGGTCCCTGTAGTGATCGGAGTCGTCGCCCTGGTGGTGGGGATCGCGGGGGGATTCCTGATCCGAAAGACGATGGCGGCCTCGAACGCCCAGAGTGTCGAGGCCCGCGGACAGAGAACGCTGTTGGAGGCCGAACGGGAGGCCGACGCGACTCGGGTTCGCGCGATCCAGGACGCCCGGGAAGAGGCCAGCACCATCCGCCGGGAAGCAGAGGAGGACGTGTGCGCGCGCCGCGAGGAGATCGCGCGCCTCGAGAGCAGGATCCTCGAATCGGAAACGGATCTTCGGGAGCGGGTCTCCACGATCGATGCGCGGACGGCTGAGCTTCATGAACGGGACGAGAAGCTCCAGTACGTACGCGAGCAGTTGGAGAAGTCCGCCGATCAGCATCGGGCGCAGCTCGAGCGGATCGCCGGCATGACGTCCACCGAAGCGCGCGAGCACCTGATGTCACAGGTGGTCGATGACGCCAAGCGCGCGGCGATGACCCAGGTGCGCGAGATCGAGCAGCGGGCGCGTGAGGACGGCGAGGAGCGCGCTCGCAAGATCGTGACGATCGCGATCCAGCGCGTCGCGTCCGAGCAGACGGCGGAATCGACCGTCTCGGTGTTCGCGTTGCCGAGTGAGGACATGAAGGGTCGGATCATCGGTCGTGAGGGCCGCAACATCCGGGCGTTCGAGGCCACCACCGGAGTGAACCTGATCGTCGACGACACGCCCGAAGCCGTGGTGTTGTCGTGTTTCGACCCGGTGCGCCGGGAGGCGGCTAGGATGACGCTCGAGAAGCTCGTCGCCGACGGACGGATCCATCCCGCGCGGATCGAGGAGATCCACGAGCGGTCGCTCCGTGAGCTCGAGGAGCGGATCCATCGGGCGGGCGAGGACGCGGTCGCTGAGGTCGGCATCACGGATATCCACGCAGAGATGATCAAGCTCCTCGGGCGGCTGCAGTACCGCACGTCGTACGGTCAGAACGTGCTCAAGCACCTGGTGGAGTCGGCGCACATCGCCGCGGCGATCGCCGCCGAGATCGGTGTCGACGGGACCATCGCGAAGCGGGGAGCGTTCCTGCACGACATCGGGAAAGCGGTCACGCACGAGATCGAGGGATCCCACGCGATCATCGGCGCCGAGATCGCCCGGCGGCTGAAGGAGAGCCCCGAGGTCGTCCACTGCATCGAGTCGCATCACGGCGAGGTCGAACAGCACTCGGTCGATGCGGTCCTCGCCCAGATCGCGGACTCGATCAGCGGCGGGAGGCCGGGGGCTCGGCGAGAGTCCCTCGAGACCTACGTGAAGCGGCTTCAGCGTCTCGAGGAGATATGCACGGCGATGCCCGGCGTGGAAAAGACCTTCGCGATGCAGGCAGGTCGCGAGGTGCGGGTGATGGTCAAACCTGAGGACGTCGATGACATCCAGGCTCAGATGATCGCGCGCGATATCGCGAAGCAGGTCGAAGAGGAGCTGCAGTACCCCGGTCAGATCAAGATCACCGTCGTGCGTGAGACCCGCGCCGTGGAGTTCGCCAAATAGGTCTGCCACAGGAGATCGAGGAGCCTCGGGGAACATGGAACGGACGTATCTGATCCGCACCTTCGGGTGCCAGATGAACGAGCACGATTCCGAGCGGATCGCCGGCGTGTTGGAGGCGAACGGCATGCGGCCGACCGAGGACATCGGCGACGCGAGGGTCGTGGTCTTCAACACGTGTGCGATCCGTGAGAACGCCGATAACCGCCTGTACGGGAACCTCGGGCACCTGAAGCCGCTCAAGGATCGCGATCCGTCGCTCCGCGTCGTGGTCGCGGGTTGCCTCGCCCAGAAGGACCAGGGCGAGATCCAGCGGCGCGCACCGTGGGTCGACGTGGTGATTGGGACGCATGCCTTGCCGAACCTGCTCGACCTGCTGAAGGTGGCCGAGGAGGACGGGCCGCAGATGGACGTCCGCGAATACACCGAGGTCTTCCCGAGCGCGCTTCCGGCGGTGCGCCACGACACGTTCCGGGCATGGGTGTCGATCGCTCCGGGTTGTGACAACGCCTGCACGTTCTGCATCGTGCCCCTCGTCCGCGGTCCGCAGCGCTCCCGCTCGATCGGCGACATCTTGGCCGAGGTGCAAGGGCTCGCCCGAAACGGCGTGGTCGAGGTCACGCTCTTGGGTCAGAACGTGAACACCTATGGCCGGGACGTCACGGTGCCGGGCTCGTCGGCTCGGCCCCTCTTCGGAGAGCTCCTGCGACAGGTGGGATCGGTGGAGGGCATCCGGCGCGTCCGATTCACTTCGCCGCATCCACACGACTTCACACCGGACGTGATCGAGGCCATGGCAGAGACGCCGGCTGTCTGCGAGCACATCCACTTCCCTTTGCAGTCGGGCTCGGACCGCGTCCTCAAGGCGATGCTGCGTTCGTACCGGCGCGAGCGATACCTCGGTTGGCTCGACGCGATCCGTGCGGGTGTCCCCGGCGTCGCCGTCTCGACCGACATCATCGTGGGCTTTCCCGGCGAGACGGAGGCGGACTTCGTCGACACGCTCGAAGTGGTGGAACGCGCTCGCTTCGACAGCGCGTACACGTTCCAGTACTCGCCGCGCCCGGGCACCCGCGCGGCCTCGTTCGGCGACCAGGTCCCGAAGGAGGTCGTGCAGGAACGGTTCGACCGATTGGTGGAGCTCCAAGGGCGCATCTCGTTGGAGCGTTCCATCGATCAAGTGGGGGGGACGTTTGAGGTGCTTGTGGAGGGCGCTGGCAAGCGCGGCCCGTCCACCCAGGCGCGCACGCGAACGAACCGGATCGTGCATCTGCCCGACCTGCTCGAGCCGGGGACCTTCGTGCACACGCGCATCACTGCGGCTTCGGCCCACTATTTGAGCGGTGAGCTGGTTCCGTCGACGGAGGCCGTGGCCGTCTAGCGGTGGCCGACATGTCCGGGCGGCCGCCGCTCGCGCTCGTAGGACCAACGGCCTCGGGAAAGACGGAGGCCGCGTTGGCGATCGCGGAGGCTCTGGACGCGGAGATCGTTTCCGTCGACTCGATGCTCATCTATCGCGGGATGGACCTTGGAACCGCGAAGCCCTCGCCCGCCGAACGGGCCCGAGTGCCTCATCACCTGATCGACGTGGCGGAACCGTCGGAGTCGTACTCGGTCGCGCGGTTCCAGTCGGAGGCCCGGACCGCGGTGAAGGAGATCGGGGCGCGCGGACGCCGGGTGCTGCTCGTCGGCGGTTCGGGTCTCTACTTCCGAGCGGTGGTCGACACGCTCGAGTTCCCAGGGACCGATCCGGATAAGCGAGCCGAGCTGGAGCAGGAGGCAGCCGAACTTGGGCCCGCCGCCATGCATCAACGGCTGACGGTGCTCGACCCTGTGGCAGCGGGCAGGATCGAGCCGGGGAACGTGCGCAGAACCGTTCGCGCGTTGGAGGTGCCGGCGGTCACGGGCCGACCCTTCTCAGCGTTCGCCGAGGCATGGGGCCACTACGAACCGGGAGCGGTGCGCGCAGCAGGAGTCCGCATGCCGCGAGACGTGCTGCTCGCGCGGATCCCTGAACGCGTCGACGCGATGATCGAGGCGGGTTGGATCGACGAGGTGCGGTCCCTGGTCGAGCGGGGGTTCGGCGGATGGCTGACCTCGACCCAGGCCATCGGCTACGCTGAAGTGGCGCGTCACCTTCGGGGAGAGATGACGCGGGAAGAGGCCGTCGAGGCGACCGTCAAGCGGACCGGCAACCTCGCGCGACGGCAGATGGCGTGGTTCCGCCGGGACCCTCGCATCCGGTGGTTCGACGTCGGAGCGGCGGGAGCGATCGAGGCCACCGAAGCGATCCGCGCATTCCTCGAAGACGCCTAAGAAAACGCCTAAGAAAACGAGTGACGGAGGACGAGTGACGGACGAGCTCCACTTCGCGAAGTACCAGGGGACGGGCAACGACTTCGTCATGTTCGTCGACCTCGACGACGAACGTCGGATCGAGGCCGACCTCGTCGCGGCTCTTTGCGACCGGAGGACCGGGGTGGGGGCGGACGGGGTGATCCGGCTCGTGCGCGCGACCCGGGCTGACGCCTCCTTCGTGATGGACTACCGCAACGCTGACGGAAGCGTGGCGGAGATGTGCGGCAATGGCGCCCGCTGCGTCGGGTCATACGTCCACGACCTGGGCTTGGCCGAAGAGCTGGAGTTCGGTATCGAGACCCGCGGGGGCATCAGGCGGCTCCGTCTGCACGAGGCCGACGGCGAGGGCCACCGGGTCACCGTCGAGATGGGGACGCCCGGGTTCACGAAAGCATCGATCCCGATGCGCGGCCCTGCGTGGGAGACGTTCTTGGATCAGCCGTTCGACGTGGGTGGCGGCTTGACCTTGCAGGCGAGCGCGGTGTCCATGGGCAATCCGCATCTCGTGCTCTTCGTCGAGGACGACCCGGATCGCTTCCATGTCGGGCACATCGGCGCGGCGCTCGAGCGTCACGAGCTGTTCCCCGAACGGACGAACGTCGAGTTCGCCCAGGTGCTAGACGACGGGATCAAAGTGCGCGTGTGGGAACGAGGATCCGGCGAGACGATGGCGTGCGGCAGTGGCGCGTGCGCCGTTGCGGTGGCGGCGAACGAAGCGGGTCTGGTCCCGAGCACGTCTGTCGTCCGGTTCCCCGGAGGGCCCCTCGAGGTTGAGCGGCTGGAGAGCGGCGAAGTGCTTCTGACCGGTGACGCTCTGTGCGTGTTCGAGGGCGTGGTGGATCTGGATCAGCTGCAGGGCCGCGTCCGCACGTGAGCGTGTCGCCGATGGATCCTGAAGCGGGTGCGCGCCTGACGGCGCGCACCCTCGAGTTGGTGAACCTGGCCTCCGTGAGCGGGGACGAGCGCGCCATCGTTCAGGCGATTCGCGAGCGGGTGCCCGACGGTCTCCACGTGGTCGACGACGAGGATGCGGTGCTCTTCGTCGCTCCCGCCGTGCGTCGCCCAGGCGCGCCGTTCGTGGTCCTGGCCGGTCACGTCGACACGGTCCCGCCCAACGGCAACTTCCCGGGGACCCTCGAGAGTGACAGCGTGGTGGGCCGCGGAGCCGCCGACATGAAGGGCGCGCTCGCGGTGATGGAGGAGGTGGCGGCGTGGCTCGCCGCCGATCCGAGCGTGACCGACCTGGATGTCGGTTTCCTCTTCTTCGGTCGCGAAGAGCTGCCGATCACGCAAAGCGCTTTGCTCCCGCTGTTCGACCGGTGTCCAACGGTTCGCTCGATCGACCTGGCCATCCTCATGGAACCGACGGCGAACGCGATCCAGGTCGGTTGTTTGGGCAACCTCAACGTCCGCATCGCGGTGCATGGATCGGCCGCCCACACCGCGCGTCCATGGCTCGGCAGCAACGCCATCCACGCCGCGATCCAGGCGCTCTCACCGATCGCCGACCTGCCGCCGCGCGACGTCGAGATCGACGGCCTCGTCTTCCGCGAGGTCATCAGCGTGACGTCGATCGAGGGCGGGATCGCGGGCAACGTCGTCCCCGACCGCCTGGAAGCTCGGGTGAACTTCCGCTACGCACCAACGCGTTCTCCCGCAGAGGCGGAAGCGTGGCTGCGTGAAAAGGTGGCGCATCCCGATGCGGAGGTGGAAGTCCTCGGTAACGCGCCGCCCGGTACCGTTGCCGTGCGGAACCCACTCGTCGACCGGCTCCGTGCGGCGGGCGATCTGTCGATCGAGCCGAAGCAGGCGTGGACGCCCGTGGCCGAGTTCGCGACGATCGACGTCGACGCGGTGAACTTCGGTCCCGGCGACCCGAAGTACGCTCATCGGGACGACGAGCGCATCGACGCGTCCGCGCTCGTCCGCTCGTATGACGTGCTGCGAGGATTCCTCGTAGCGCAGGAGGAGCGTTGATGCACCTCTCACCCCGGATCTCAAAGAGCGAGCCGTACCCGTTCGAGGAGCTCGATCGCCGTAAGCGGGAAGCGCTCGATGCCGGACGGGAGCTGATCGACTTCGGTGTGGGTGACCCCCGCGATGAAACGCCGGAGTTCATCCGCGAGGCATTGAAAGACGCGATCGTTCCGACGTCTTCGTATCCACGCGCGGCCGGTCTTCCCGAGTTGCGCACGGCCATCGTCGAGTGGATCGAGCGTCGGTTCGGCGTCGCGCTCGACCCAAACAGCGATCTGATCCCCACGCTCGGAAGCAAGGAGCCGATCTTCGGTTTGGCGCAGGCGACGGTCGATCCGGGCGCTGGGCGCGACCTGGTGGTCGTGACCGCACCCGGCTACACGATCCCCGAGCGAGGGGCGCGGTTCGCCGGAGCGGAGGTCCTGCGACTCCCGCTCTCGGCGCCCGACTTCGTGCCCGACCTCGTGGGTGTCGACGATGTCACATGGGGGCGAACGGCGATCCTGTGGCTCAACTACCCGAACAACCCGACGGGCGCGGTGGCGTCGCTCGCGTTCCTCGAGCGGGCCGCGGAGCTCGCCCGGCGTCACGACTTCCTGCTCGCGCTCGACGAGGCCTACAGCGAGGTCTGGTTCGACGACGGACCGCCGGCGTCGGGACTGCAACTAGGCGATCTCAACAACGTGGTCGTCCTGAACACGCTCAGCAAACGATCGAACATGACCGGCTACCGATCGGGATTCATGGCGGGGGACCGCGGCTTGATCGCGGCCGTGAAAGCGCTCCGGCCCTCGGTCGGAGTGACGCCGCAGGAGTTCGTCCAGCGCGCTTCTGTCGCTGCCTGGAGCGATGAAACCCACGTCCAGCAGCAGCGTGAGCGCTACGCACGAAAGCGCGCCATCTTCCTGAAGTTGTTGCGAAGCAAGGGCGTCGAGGTCGCGGGCAGCGTCGCGGGAATGTACCTCTGGATCCGGATCCCGGGCGGCCGCCCATCCGCCGAATGGGGACTCGAGTTGCTCGACCAAGGCCTCGTCCTGGCACCCGGCTCGTACTTCGGCCCCGAAGGCGAGGGATACGTTCGCATGGCGATGGTGCCGTCCCTCGAGGACTGCCAACGTGCGGCCGACATCCTCGCTCGACTACTCCCCGATCCGGTGGTGACGACATGAGCAACGGGTATATCGCCGACCTGGCCGCGCGGGTCGAGGCGAGCTTCGACGGGGCGGACGGGGAGCTCGATGTCGCGGCGATCGAGGAGGCGATCGGCCTGTTGGATCGCGG
>JAYUAK010000414.1:0-7264 GCA_043741335.1 Actinomycetota bacterium | reverse complement strand
AGGCGCGAGGATGGCTCTGGGGGCTCTCCCCGGGCGAGCGAGTAGTTCTTCACCTTGCCGAGCGTGTGGAACGACGCAACGAGCGGCACGCCCCAGATGTCTTTCGCGGAGCTTCCCACCCAGCCCGAGAGCCAGTAGTGGCTGTGCAGGATGTCGTAGCCGCGTCCATCGACGGTCGCTCGACGCAGCACGCCCCCCAGGAACTCCGGAAGGAACCGTGGCAAGTCCGACTTCGGGACCGGGGTGCACGGTCCGGCCTTCACGCTCACGACACGCACGCCCGGAGCGATCTCCAGGATCTCGGGTCCGTCCGCGCCGCGACATCGCGTGAAGAGGTCGACCTCAACGTCGTGTTCCGCCAGGCGCTCGGCGACCGCGCGGATGTACACGTTCATCCCGCCGGAATCGCCCGAACCGGGCTGATCCATCGGCGACGTGTGCACCGAGAGCACCGCGACGCGTGGGGAAGGCATCCAGCGATGTTACGCGCGGCGGCGCGAAGGAGATGCCGATTTCTTGCTGGCCCTCTGGCCGGCCGATTGAAGGTCGAAGACAACCTCGAGGGCGCCGACGCGCTTGGCACCACCGAGAACCGCTGGCGAGGCATGGTTCGACAGCTCCCGCAGCTGCGACGCGGACAAGGCGTCTACCTCACGCAACACCTTTATCAGGGCGGGGGCCGCCGCGCGGCCACTGCCGTCCTCGACCTTCACCGCCACGCCCAGCCCGTTGGTCAGAAGCGCGGCGCACTCGAGACCCTCGGCGCCGGACTTTGCGACGACGCTGCCGGTGACCCTCATGACGTCCGTGTCGACGCGATGGCGGCCGCCGACCAGGTAGGGGTCGGCGAGCATCGCCTTGGTCGCACGGTCGGCGGCCGGCGCGAGCCCGCCGAGCCGCTCGGGCTCGGTCAGACGCGCGAAGAGCGTGGCCATCGATCGCAGCGGCATCCCGTGCACTGGAACGCCGCAGCCGTCCACGCCGATCGCGAGATCATCCACGCCGCTCGCCTGCTTCGCGGCCCGCAGCACCCGGCGCTGGAGCGGATGGCTCGAGCGCAGATAGGTCTTGAGGTCCCAACCTGCGCGCACGCAGGCGAGCAGCATGCCCGCGTGTTTGCCCGAGCAGTTGTGCAGCAACCTGTGCTGATGCTGCGAGGCCGCCATCGCCTCGGCATCGAGCGGCCACCCCGGCGGGTTCCTGAGCGCATCCGCGTCCAGACCAGCACGTTCGAGCAACGCGCGGACCGCGCCGATGTGGATCGGCTCTGCGTTGTGCGAAGCACACATGATCGCGGTCTCGCGATCCGGCAGCTCCTCCCCGATCGCCGTCAGGGAGACCACGGCCTGCAGCGGCTTCATGCACGAACGCGCGAACACCATCCGATCGGGATCGCCGGCCGAAGCGATCAGACGCCCGTCGGCGTCGCACACCACGACGTGTCCCAGATGGATGGCTTCGGTGATGCCGCCGCGAACAACACGGACGAGCGGGACCGCGCCCACCGATTCCTCAGCCCCTCAGCGGAGGACGAGCGTCGGATCCTCGCGGTACCGGCGTTTGAGCTCGTCCTGGAACGTATCGAGGACTCTGATCACGTCGGCACGCGCCGTCGAAACCTCGCGTTCCTCCGTGGCCAACAGCTCGACGGCGGCGGCGAGGCTCTCGTCGTTCAGCGCTCCGGGGTCGGAGATCCCGGCGTCCGCGACGAGCCGCTCGATCCGCCGACGCGCCAGGAGCATCTCCTCCTCGGGAAGGCCAACCTTGACGGCCTCGCCTCGGGAGGCCGTCTGAGGTTCGTCGCCCGCCAGGATCTGCGCCAGGCGATCGACGAGAGGACCGCGGTCTTCGTCGGAGCCGCGCGCGTCCAGCTCGGCACTCAGGATCTCGGCACGTCCCTGCACCAGACGACGCAAGAGCGACAGGTACTCGCGTTCGGCCAGACACTCGTCGCGACGCTGCCGCAGATCTTCCAGCGGGAGGTCCCCCACGTTCTGGACATACCCGACGTCGCGGATGCGATCGATCCTGCGGTGGCCGTTGCTCTGCTCGCTCACGCCGCCCATCCTACGCCCCGCGCCTCAGCACACGGCCAGCAGCAATTGATAGGGATCCACGGCACCGCCGCCGCCCGGGTGGTACTCGAAGTGCAGATGATTGACGGAGGTGTCGCCGGTGGAACCGACGTAGCCGATCACCTGGCCGGCCGCGACGTGACCCGTCGCCCCATAGGAGCTCATGTGGGCGTAGTACGTGAAGTCGCTGCTGCCGTCGTGATAGACGAGCACGGCGTTGCCCCCAAGCGAGTTCGGCGTCTGGACCGCGTTCCCGCCATGGACCGCAACGATCGGCGTTCCGTAGGGCGAGATCATGTCGATGCCCTCGTGGATGCGTCCGCCCGGGCGCGGCCAGCCGAACGAGTCCACGAACGAGACCAGCCCCTGCACCGGACAGATCGAGATGGCGCCCGAGCCGCTCGGTGGGAACGGCCCGCCGCTTCCACCTGTGGGTGGCAGACCGATCTGCTGTTGCTGCAACTTGTTCTGGTACGTCTGATACAGATCGTTGACGGTCGACTGCAGGTCCCCCACACGCGCGTCCAGGGAAGCTCGCTGGGTCTGGAGGTCGGCCGCGGCCTTCGCCTGCGCGTCGGCTTCCTGGGTCAGTCGTACGCGTTCGCGGCGCAGGCGCTCAGCCTGCACCTGCACCGAGGTCGCCAGGTCCTCGTCGCCCTGCACGATGTTCGTCGCAAAGCGCAGGCGGTCGGCAAAGTCCTCGAACGACGCCGAACCCAGGAGCGCCCCGATCGTTTCGCCTCCACCCGAGACGTAGACCGCCCGCACCTGGGCGTTCAACTTCGCCTGGATCTTGACGAGTTGCCCTTGCAGGGCGCCGATCTGCGTCTGCGCCTGCCGAGCGGCATCCTGGGCTTGCGCGAACGCCGTCTCGGTCTGCTGCCATTGCAGGGTCAAGGCGTCCAGGTCGGACTGTTTCGACGCCAGCTCCTGGCGGGCCGCCTCCAGATCGTCCTTGGTTCCGGCCGAGGCGGGGCCAGCGATGAGCACGCCTGCGAGGGCGATGATGGCGATCGTGGCGCGCAGGAGCACGCGCGACGTGACCTGCCTCAGGTCGTCTGCCTCCTGATTCGGGGCCCGCGTGGACCCGTGAACAGCTGAGCGGAGGCTACCAGCGCCCCCGGGAACAGCTCAACTCGGAACAACGCCCTGGCCAGCGGCGCGGCCGTTAGCCCTGCTGGTTGGTCATCGCGGCGATCAGGATGTCGGCGACCTCGGGCCGGCTGAACTCCTGGGGCGGGCGCTCACCGGCGCGGAGCATGTCGCGGACCTTCGTGCCGGAGAGCGAAACGCGATCCTCCTCGGCGTGGGGACACGTCTTCGGCGAGGCCATCCCCTCGCAGCGGTTGCACCAGAACGAGTGCTCGAAGTTCAGGGTCTGGATGCCCAGCTCGCCAGGCTCGAACTCCTTGAAGATCTGCTGCGCGTCGTACGTGCCGTAGTACGAGCCGACGCCGGCGTGATCGCGGCCGACGATGAAGTGCGTGCAGCCATAGTTCTTGCGGCAGATCGCGTGCCAGATCGCCTCACGCGGCCCCGCGTAGCGCATGGCCGCGGGGAACACGCTGACCATGGCGCGGTCCTTCGGGTAGTAGCCCTCGAAGAGCGCTTCGTAGCATCGCATCCGGACGTCGGCCGGAACGTCGTCGCCCTTGGTCGCACCGACGAGCGGGTGAACCAGCAAGCCGTCGACGATCTCGAGCGCGCACTTTTGGATGTACTCGTGGGCCCGGTGGATCGGGTTGCGGGTTTGGAACCCGACGACGGTCTTCCACCCGCGCGCGGCGAATGCCGCGCGTGTCTCCGCCGGCGTCAGCCGATAGCGCAGGAAGTCGTCGTGAGGTGGGAGCGCGATCACCTTCAGCTCGCCGGCGACGCACAGGTCGCCGGCGTCGTACAGCGCCCTCACGCCGGGGTGCTCGATGTCGTCGGTGCGATAGACGCTCTGGGCTTCCTTCGCCTTGTCGCGGCGGTAGATCTCGGAAACACGAAGGATCGCGAGCGGATCGCCGTCCTCACCAGCCGTCAGCGCCACCGCCTCGGCGCCGCCCAGACGATGTGCGCCTTCCTCGTCCACCGACAGCGTGACGGGGATCGACCAGGCCAGGCCGCTCTTGAGGTGCATCGTGTCCAGGATCGAGTGGTAGTCGGCCTCGCCCTGGAACCCGGTGAGGGGCGAGAGCGCGCCGACGGCGAGCATCTCCAGGTCGGCGAGCTCGCGGTCGGAGACCGCGAGCTTGGGAAGGTTGGCGGCCTCAGCGCGGAGGCCTTCGGCCTCCGCGCTCGTCGCGAGCAGGTTGACGAGCGTTCCGCCGTGGGGGGCGATCTGGGCGTTGTCGGACATGGTCGGTGGCCGGCCTTTCGATCGGGGGTAGGGCCCTCAGCATACGAAACGGGTCCGGGGTAGACTCCGCGCGCACCCGACCCGAGGGCGGCCACCATGCAGACACTCCTCCCCCCAGACGAGCTCGAAGCGATGAACATCGCATTCGAGGAGGCACATCCCCGCGAGATCTTGGACTGGGCGCTCGAGCGTTCGGGCTTGGAGCGGATCGCGATCGCGTCGGCGTTCCAGGCGGAGGGCACGATCGTCATGCACCTGGCGACCCAGATGCGGCCGGACATCCCGATCCTGTTCCTGGAGACGGGATACCAGTTCGCCGAGACGCTCGCGTTCAAGGAGCAGTTGGCCGAACGCCTGTCGCTGAACGTCGTCGACCTGGTCGGGGAGTACACCGTGGCGAGGCAAGCGGCGACGTTCGGCCCGCGCCTGTTCGAACGGGACCCGGAGCGGTGCTGCGACATGAACAAGGTTCGGCCGATGTTCGAGGCGCTCCGCGGACTCGATGCGTGGATCACCGCGTTCCGGCGCGAGTCCTCACCGACCCGATCCAACGCACCGTTCGTGCAGCAGTACGAGCTCGAGCCGGACCGATGGATCGTGAAGGTCAATCCGATGGCGGCCTGGTCGCGGCAGCAGGTCTGGGCGTACTTGAAGGAGCACGACCTCCCCCACAACCCGCTCTACGACCTGGGCTACAGCTCGATCGGGTGTGCGCCGTGCACACGGGCGCGGCTACCGGACGAGCCGGAACGGGCGGGACGCTGGGCCGGACTGTCGAAGTGGGAGTGCGGGATCCAGGCGACGCCGGTGGATCAGGCGACGACCCAGAGCGCCTCGGGCGCAAGCTGAATCTCCAGACGGCGGTGGTCGCCGAGCGAATCGCCGTCGACCTGCACCGGGAACGGATCCTTCGACGTGACCAGCACGTGGTTCGCGTCGTGCGCGTATTCGATGTCGCGACCCTTGACGTGGCGCGCCGATCCGAAGACCTGCCAGGCGATACGCGGCACGCTCCGCAGCGCGAGCTTGCGGACGGAGAGGACGTCGAGCCCGGAGTCGAGTGAGGCCTCCGGCGTCATCCGGAGGCCCCGGTCCTTGTAGTAGGTGTATGGATCGGTGCGACCGACCATGACCGACAAGGACGGCGTGGCGTCGCCGCCGTCGATGCTGACCTCGAGGTCGGGCGAGCGACCCGCGTACCCGGTCAGCAGCTCCCAGGCGACGGCCCGGAATGCGGCGCGGTCGAACTTCGCCTTGGTCTTGGGGAACTTGTCGTCCAGACGCTTCATCGCGGCGGCGTCGACACCTGCGCCACAGTTCACGGCGAAGTAGTGGCCGTCGGCTCGACCGAGGTTCAGGCGGAAGGCTTCGTCGTCGAGCGCCTTGGTGATAAGGACGCCGGTGGCCTCGACGGGATCGATCGGCAGGTCGAGCGCACGGACCAGGATGTTGGTGGCGCCTCCTGGAATCACGCCGAGCGCGGTGTCCGTCCCCGCGAGGGCGTTGACGACCTCGTTGATGGTGCCGTCGCCGGAGAACACGACGACCAGGTCGATGCCGTCCGCGATCGCCTGGGCGGCGAGCTCGTTCGCGTGGCCACGCTCTTTGGTCTCCGAAACCTCGAGGCGGAAATCGGCGGAGAGTGCCTTCTCGATGACCGCGAGCGTGGGCTTGGACACCGTCCGCGCGACGGGGTTCACGATGAGGAGGACGCGATGGAAACGCATGGAGGCCTGCGGCCGAGTATGGCAGGGGCGGCGTTCTGGCGCCGCGCACGAGCTCCCAACGCGACTGACCCACCGCTCGGTTGGGTGCCGGTCGTTGGGGTGTGTCAACCAGTGGACGCGGGGCGAGGTCCGCTCCGCAACCCGGTGTCCACAGGTTGACCGATCCAACCAGCGAGTTCGCTGTCAACCTGTGGACGCCAAGCGGTGGGGAACACGCACGTCCGTGTCAACTGGTTGACGGCCTCCCAACGCACAAAGCCATCCCCCACGGACGCCGCGAAGTCCTGGACGGCGAAGCCCCTGTCGGTACCGGCGTGTAGAACTCAGCGATGGTGAGCCATGCGTCCGATGCTTCGCCGAGCGCTTGGGAAGTGATCGACGCCTCCCGCAGGCTGTCGAGACGGATCGAGGGCCGCCTTGACGGCGCCCTTGAGAAGCTCACCTTGTCCTACGCACAGTTCGAGATCCTCGAGCTCCTCACACGGGATCGCAACTCGCACGCCGCTGCGCTCGCAAGACGGCTGGGAGTCTCGAGGCAGATCGTCAGTCGGCTGCTCACCAAGCTGGATCGCGCCGGACTCGTGGAGTTGCTGCCGCCCGACGGCGGCGTTCGGGTTCCCATCGTGACCCGCGACGGCCGCCGGAGGATCCAGCTCGGGATCGATGCGACCTCGCCGGTTCGACTCCAGATCGACACCCTGTCGTCGGAGCGCCGGACCCAGTTCGTCGCCGCCCTCGAGGACCTGGAGGCCACCCTTCGTCCCCCGCCCGGCAGGCCGTGGTGGCTCGACTAGGACGAGGCCGCAGTCCCGAAGGCGCCGCCTGAGACCGGCGGAAGAAGGGCCACCTCGTCGCCTTCGGCGATCACGGTCGATCGTCCCGCGCGCTCGCCGTTCACCACGAACGACGACACGGCCGCGATCGAGCCGAAGCGCTCACCGTAGGCGGCCGAGAGCGCGTCGACCACTTCGCCGACGGTCTTTCCGGACGCCTCGACCTCCGAAGCGTCTGCTGCCTCCCGCAGCGCCGCGAACAACCTCACCCGGACCACGGCAGCTCCAGCGTCTCGTGCAGGACGCGCGTCAATCGGCGCGCGAATGCCGCGGTCAATCCGTCCT
>JAYUAK010000413.1:0-3095 GCA_043741335.1 Actinomycetota bacterium | reverse complement strand
AAGAAGGAGATCCCGATCTCCTAGGGAGCCTCAGGTTCGCTCGCGACTTGCCATGGGGCCGGTCTTTGAACCATCATTCAATCGTCGTCGGGCGTCCGTGCTCGGCCGAACGAGCGAAGGAGACTCCCCGCTATGACGAACGAGCGCGACGAGATGCTCGAGAAGAGCGCCACCTTGTACTTCGGCCCCTGGTACCGGAAGTCGCCGATGTTCGAGGCCACGCGCCGAGCAGGATGTACTGCGTATGACATCTACAACCACATGTACCTGCCGGGCTACTACGACGACCCGGAGGTCGAGTACTTCGCGCTCAACAATGATGTGACCCTGTGGGACGTGGGCGTGGAGCGAACGGTCGAGGTCAGCGGACCCGACGCCGATCGCTTGATCGACATGATCACCTGTCGCGACCTGACGAAGTGCCAGGTGGGCCAGGGCAAGTACATGTTGGTCACGGCGCCCGACGGTGGCATCGTGAACGATCCCGTGCTCTTGCACGTGAAGGAGAACACCTGGTGGATGCAGCTGGCCGACTCCGACGCCGGCCTGTACGCGCTGGGTGTTCTGGCCAACTCCGGCCTGGACGCCCAGGTCACGCTGCCCGACGTCCACCCGGTCCAAGTGCAGGGTCCGAAGGCCGTGAAGACGCTCCAGAAGCTGGTGGGGGACCAGATCCTCGATCTCAAGTATTACTGGTGCGGCTCCTACGACATCCAAGGGATCCCGGTCGTGATCAGCCGGACCGGGTGGACCGCGATCCCGGGGTTCGAGGTGAACCTGCTCGATTTCAGCCGCGGGGACGAGCTGTGGGACGCGATCCTCAAGGCAGGCGAGGAGTTCAACATCCGCCCCATCGCCCCGTGTGAGGCGAGGCGGATCGAGGCGGGCATCTTCAACTACGGCTCCGACATCACTCTCAAGGACACGCCGTTCCACGTGATGGGTTTGGAGCGTTTGGTCGAGGAACAGCCACAGGACTACATCGGCAAGGACGCCCTGGAACGGGTCCGCCGCGAAGGGGTCGACCGCAAGCTGGTCGGGATCGTCCTAGACGGTGACGAGCTCCGTGCCGAGATGTCCGAGGCCTGGCCCGTCCACAAGGACGGCAAGCGGGTCGGACACATGACGGATGCCGTGTGGTCGCCGGGGCTCAAGCAGAACATCGGCTACGTCTGGGTCCCGATCGAGCTGGCCGACGCGGGCACGACCCTCGACATCGAGTCCGAGAACGGGTCGCTCACCGGCACGACGGCGGCGATCCCGTTCGTGGACCCCAAGAAGGAAGTTCCCGCGGGCAGCCTCCAGTAACCTGGGTACGGGTGCCGACGATCCTGAGAAGGTGCTGTGAGGTTGGGCTCGGATCGAACCCCGGCCCGATCTCTTGCGAATCACCCAAGTGACCACGACCTCTGGAGGTTCCTTCATGCGTCGACTGCTTCTGCCCATGGTGGCGCTCGCGATCGTGGCGAGCGCATGCTCGCTCACCGTGGGATCGAGATCTCCTGCCACCGGTTCGGCCGCCACGGTCGACACGAGCACCCTGCCGGCCGGCCGCGAACCGGTGGAGGCCGTCGTGAAACGGGTCCTTCCGGCGGTCGTGGACGTGACGACCGACATCTTCCAAGCCGGCACCTCGACCGGTCAGGGAGTTGGCACCGGGTTCGTCGTGCGCTCCGACGGCGTGATCGTCACGAACTGCCACGTCGTGGAGCACGCCTCGAAGATCACGGTTTTCAGCTCGGATGAGACTCCGAAGAAGTACGACGCCCGGGTCATCGGCGGTGACTGCATCCACGATCTCGCCATCCTGAAGATCGATGCCACCGCCCTCCCCACGGTGTCACTCGGCGACTCGGCATCTCTGCAGCTGGGCCAGCGCGTCGTCGCGCTGGGATACGCCCTGGCGCTGGAGGGAGGCCCCACTGTCACGACCGGCATCGTGTCGGCGCTCGACCGGACGATCAAGGCGGCGGACCCCGGCTGCGACACCTGCCAGAACGGACAACGGACCTACACCGGGGTCGTGCAAACCGACGCCGCGATCAATCACGGCAACTCGGGTGGTCCGCTCGTGAACATGCAGGGACAGGTCGTCGGCATCAACACCGCTGGTGACGACAGCGCGCAGAACATCGGGTTCGCCATCGCGATCGACTCGGTGAAGCAGACGATCGCCGACGCCGAAGCACATCCACTCGCTCCCTCCGCCTACCTGGGCGTCGTCCCGCAGACCGTGACGAAAGCCTTGGCGCTCCAGTTCGGTCTCAAGGTGGACCAGGGCGCGTACGTCGTTGCGACGACCACGGACGGCCCCGCAGTGGGCGCCGGCATCCTCCAGGGCGACGTGATCGTGAGCATCGACGGGAAGCAGGTCGCGTCCGAGAACGACGTGGGCAGCATCCTGGACGGGCTGAAGCCCGGGGATCGTGTCAATGTGCAGGTCGTTGGCGGCGACGGGGCGACCAGGACGATCCAGGTCGTCCTGGGAACCCGCCCGAGTCCCGCGCAGCTCCCGTGAGCCTGTTCGGGAATCAGGAGCGCCGGCCGTAGGGTAAGGACGTGCATCGTTTCCGTGTCCGGGTCGGGCGTCTGCTGGGGATCCCATTGTGGCTGCACGCATCGTGGTTCCTGGTTCTCGGCCTCGTCGTGTGGGTGGTGACGGACGAGTACGGGGTCGTCCTTCCTCGTCTCCCCGTGATCGAGCGGCTGGCGATGGCCGCCGTCACCGGGGTGGCGTTCTTCGCGTGCCTGGCCGTCCACGAGGTCGCCCACGCGGTCGTCGCTCGCCGGTTCGGCGTGCAGGTGCGAGGCATCACGCTGTTCTTGTTGGGCGGCGTCGCCGAGATCGAAGGGGAGCTGCCCTCACCCGGATCCGAGTTCACCGTCGCTCTCGCCGGGCCGGCGACCTCCCTGGCGATCGGGAGCACGATGGCCGTGCTTTCCAGCGGTGCTGCCGCCCTTGGTTGGTCCGGCGTCGAGGCGATCACGTTCACGCTTGCGGTCGTGAACCTGGGTGTCGCCGTCTTCAACCTGGTTCCGGGACTGCCGCTCGATGGCGGCCGGATCCTTCGGGCGGTTATCTGGCGGCGAACGGG
>JAYUAK010000412.1:0-7274 GCA_043741335.1 Actinomycetota bacterium | reverse complement strand
CGCGAGGACATCACGAAGTGCCTCGTGGATCGCGACGTGGTGCTCAACGGCGTGAACCCGACGCTCGTGCCGCGCGATGCGCCGTCCAAGCGCGAACGCCGCGAACGCTCCGCGTAGCCCGGCTAGCGTTTCCGCGACAGGTCGCCCGCCCGCTGCAGATCCTTCACCGCGCCGAGCCGCTCGAACACTTCGATCGCTGCCTCGACGCGAGCTCGGGCTTCGTCGCGGTCGCCGAGCGCGAACGCGGCCTCGGCGACGAACAGGTCCGTACGGGCTCGCTCCGGAACCGCGCCGATCCGGGCAAGTGATTCGCTCGCCCGGCGGAGGAGATCGCCGGCGGGCTTCGCATCGCCCGCGGCGAGCGCCGCGCGTCCCTCGAGCCGATCGGCGAAGGCTGGGAGTGCGACGAGCTGCCCCGCGCCCGCTTGCGCCCGCATCTGTTCGAGGAGCCCGGGGGCTTCATCCCACCGCCCCTCCGCGGCGAGGAGCTCGGCCCGGGTTTCGAGGAGGGAGCCGGCGTGGACCCGCCACTGGTACGGCGGAGGGTCGAGGATGCGGCGCGCTTCCGTGAGCTCCCCGCGTTCCACGAGCAGCCGGCCGAGCCAAGGCACCAACCGCTGGGACTCCCGGCCGGCGAGGGGGACGAGATAGCCCAGCATCTCGTCGACGGGAAGCTCCTCCCCTCGAGACTCGAACACCAGTCCCGCGGCGCAGAAGGCGTTGGTGCAGAAGTACGGAGGATCCTCTCGCCGCTCGTCGAGCAGGCCCCGGATCTCCTCGAAGTCTCCGACGGCCTCGTCCCAGGCACCGAGGCGGTAGCGTGCCTCGCACCGCCACGCGAGCATATGCAGGACGCCGCCAGCAACCAGGGCGCCCCCGCGGCCGCGCACGATCTCGATCCCCTCCGAGGCGTAGCGCACGGCCTGGTCGTAGCGGCCGATCTCGCAGGCGCCCCAGGCCGCGGCCGCGTACGCATCTCCGACCTCCAAGAGGTCGGAGATGTGCGGGATGAGCGGGAAACGTCTCAGGGTGATCTCGAGTCCGCGACCGTAGAGCCCTCGCGACACCGCGACGCCCGCCGCCGCGTCGAGCGCGCCCGACGCGAGGGTGGGGCGGCCGAGGCGCATCGCCTCCTCGGCCGCTTCGAGTCCGAGCCGCTCGAGTTCCGCGAACCGCTCGTCGTCCATGTCCTGGGACGCGAACCCGAACGGCCAGAGCGCCTGCGCCGTCCGGAGACGGACCCGCTCCTCGCTGTCCCCTTCGGGGAGGTGGGCGATGCCTTTCTCGAGGTACGCATGCACCACGGATTCGTCCGGCACGTGTCGCATCGAGCCGGGCCACCGGGTCGGCACGTCGACCGCCCGGGCGCACAGGTACGCGATCGCCTTCCCGTCTTCCGGGGTCGCCACGAGCCGGGCATCGGCCGCCTCATGGAAGTACCGCCACGCCAGGTCGCCGCGGTAGTCCATGAGGAACGTCTCCGCGAGGGCCTCAAGCGCGAGCGAGCGCTCGAGCTCGCTCGCAGCGAGCGACAAGGCCTCCTCGGCCGTCTGCTCGGCCTTCCGGAGCACCATCTTGCTCCTCGCATCCGCCGAGGCGCGCAAGAGGAAGCCGAACGCCTTCAAGCGCAAGTCCGCTGGCGGCTCGCCGGCGGAGTTGCGCACCGCGGTCGCGTAATGATGAGCCAAGAGTTCGACGAACTCCCGGGACCGGTCTCCGACCGTTTCTTCGAGCCAGCGCGCGACGAGGGCGTGCGCGGTCCCGCGCTCGCGGTGGGGGAGCGACTCGTAGGCGACCTCTCTCGTCAGGATGTGCTTGAAGATGTATTCGGGCTCTCCCGCGATCGCCGACCTCAGTCGGGAGAGGACGAGCTCGCGGTCCTCGAAGGTGCGCAGCGCGTCGTCGATCGAGGCGCGGTCACCGAGTAGCTGAGCCACCGGGCCCGGCCAGAACACGCGGCCGACGACGGCTGCGCCCTGCAGCGCGCGCTTGTGCTCAGGCTCGAGTAGGTCGATGCGCGCCGCCAGCACACCCTGCACCGTGTCGGGGATGTGGACCTCCTCGATGCCGTCCATGGCGCGCCAGCGCTCGCCCTCGCGCACGATCCGGCCTTCGTCGATGAGATGCCGGATGATCTCCTCGAGGAAGAACGGGTTCCCCTCCGCGCGCTCGAGGATGCGCGCGTGCACGGACGCCGGCAAGTCGTCGATCGCGAGGAGCGCGTGGATCAAGACGTCGGCGTCCTCGGCCGTGAGCGGGTCGAGCGAGATCGATGAGAAGTTCCGCCTGCCGCCGCCCCACTCGGGGCGCACGGCGATGAGGTCGGGCCTGGACGGACACACGATTAGGATCGGCCCGCGCGCTCGCTCCCCGAGATCGTCGAGCAGATCCAGCAAGGCGGGATCGGCCCAGTGGATGTCCTCGATCGCAACCACGACGGGGCCGATGGCCGCGAGGGCCGAGAAGTACGACCGCCAGGCGGCGTGGACCTCCGTGCGAACGTGCCTTGGGTCGAGGTCCGCGAACGGGATCTCAGGATCCTCTATCCCCACTGTGTAGGCCAGGGCCGCAGTCGCGTGGACCGGGTCGCTCGCGACGTCGGCCGTGAGCAGATCGCGCCCGGCCTTCCTGATCTTCTCGAGCACGAGCTCCGGCGCGTCGGAGTCGAGAACGCCGGCCTGCCCCTTCAGGATCTCGGCAAGCGGTGAATACGTGATGCCCTCGCCGTACGGCTGGCATCGCCCGCGCAGCGTCTGCGGGGCGGGATCGGTCCCGCCGGCCGACGCGAGGAACTCCTGCATGAGCCGACTCTTGCCGACCCCCGCGTCGCCGTAGATCGTGACCAGGTTGGGCCGGCCCTCGGCTGCCACGCGTGCGTAGATGCCGCGGAGCAGCTCGAGCTCCGTGCCTCTCCCGACCATCGGCGCGCGCAGCCCGGGTACTCCTCGCTCCGGCGCGAGCGACAGCTCATCTGCAACCAGGAAGGCGCGGACCGGCTGGGTCTTGCCCTTCAGCTCCAGCGGCCCGAGGTCTTCGAGCCGGAACCCCCGGACGCCGCGCGCCGTCCGCTCGCCGATCACGATCGAGCCGGGCTCGGCGGCGGCCTGCAACCGCGCCGCCGCGTTCACGGTGTCGCCGGTGACCATCGCCTCGCCGGGCCGCGGCTCGGTGGTCGCAAGGACCTCACCCGTGTTGACCCCGATGCGGACCCGCAAGGCCACCTCATGGGTCCGCGCGAGCGCGTCGTTCACATCGTCGAGCCGGCGGAGCATCCGCGTGGCCGCGCGGACCGCCCGCGCCGGGTCGTCCTCGTGCGCCGTCGGAACACCGAACGCCGCCATCACGGCGTCACCGATGTACTTCTCGACCGTGCCGCCTTCGGCCTCGATCTCCTCGCGCATCGCGGCGAAGAAACGGTCCAACACCTCGCGCATGCGTTCTGGATCGAGCTGTTCGCCAAGAGCGGTCGACCCGGTCACGTCGGCGAATAGGACGGTCACCAGCTTCCGTTCATCCGTCCTGCCAGCGGCGGGGAAAGAGGCGTTTGGCGCGCCGCAAGCGGGGCAGAACCTCGCGTCCTCCGGAAGGGGTGAACCGCACGTCCCACAGATCGACGCGAGCGTGGTCCCGCACGACGCGCAGAACCGGGCGCCTTCGGGGTTCTCGGCTCCGCATGTTGCGCAGGCGTTCATCTGCGCGAGTGTAGGCGCGCCGCCCGACGCTTGGGCGCTTTCGTAGACTCGCCGCCATGAACGTGCCCGAAAAGCCGTCGCTCGACGGCCTCGAAGCGAAATGGGACGAATGGTGGGAGGCCGCTGGCACCTACCGATTCGACCGATCGAGGTCCCGGGAGCAGATCTACGCCATCGACACGCCGCCTCCGACCGTGAGCGGATCGCTCCATGTGGGACACGTGATGTCCTACACCCAGACCGACGTTGTGGCGCGGTACCGACGGATGCGCGGCTTCGAGGTCTTTTATCCGATGGGCTGGGACGACAACGGCCTGCCCACGGAGCGCCGCGTGCAGAACTACTTCGGTGTGCGATGTGACCCATCGCTTCCATACGACCCTGGATTCGACGCCAGTGCGCTCGAGCGTCCGGACGGCGTACCGCCGGTCGCGATCAGCCGGGCGAACTTCATCGAGCTCTGCGACCGGCTCACGCTCGAGGACGAGCGCGCGTTCGAGGACCTGTTCCGGCTGCTCGGACTCTCGGTGGACTGGACGATCACGTACACGACCATCGGCGGTGTCGCACGTCGCGCTTCGCAACGGGCGTTCCTACGTCTGCTGGACAAGGGGCTGGCGTACACCGCGGAGGCCCCCACCATGTGGGACATCGACTTCCAGACGGCGGTGGCGCAGGCAGAGATCGAAGACCGCGAGCAGGATGGTGAATACCACCGCGTCACGTTCCACAGCGAGTCCGGCGGTGTCGTGGAGATCGAGACGTCGCGCCCCGAGCTGATCCCGGCGTGCGTGGCTTTGGTGGTTCATCCGACCGACGAGCGTTTCCGCGCGCTCGTCGGTTCGACGGTGACGACTCCGCTGTTCCACGTGCCGGTGCCGGTGGTGGCGCATGAGCTTGCCGATCCGGAGAAGGGAACCGGCGTCGCGATGATCTGCACGTTCGGCGATGTGACCGACGTGACGTGGTGGCGTGAGCTCCAGCTCCCGGCGCGCATCGTCGTTGGGAAGGACGGCACGCTCGGTTCGGGGAGGTTCGGCGAACCGGGATGGGACTCGCGGGACGCCGTGGCCGCGAACGCCGCAATGGGCGAGCTGACCGGCCTCGTTTCCAAGAAGGCTCGAAAAAGGATCGTCGAGCTGCTGCGGAACTCGGGCGACCTCATGGGCGAGCCGACGCCGGTTCGACACGTCGTCAAGTTCTACGAGAAAGGGGACCGACCCCTGGAGGTGATCACCAGCAGGCAGTGGTTCGTGCAAACGTTGCGCTTCCGCGAGGAGTTGCTCGCCCGGGGCCGCCAGCTGCGCTGGCATCCCGAGTTCATGGGGTCGCGGTTCGCCTCATGGGTCGAGGGGTTGAACGCCGATTGGGCGATGAGCCGGCAGCGATACTTCGGAGTGTCGTTTCCGGTGTGGTACCCAATCGGCGCCACCGGTCAGCCCGACTACGAGCACCCGATCGTTCCCGACGAATCGCGCTTGCCGATCGACCCACAGGGCGACGTGCCCGAGGGGTACACGGCGGAGCAGCGCGGCGTGCCTGGCGGCTTCGTCGGGGATCCCGACGTGATGGACACGTGGGCGACATCTTCGCTTTCGCCGCAGATCGCCGCGGGATGGGTCGACGACCCAGATCTGTTCGCACGGTTGTTCCCGATGGATCTTCGCCCGCAGGCCCACGACATCATCAGGACCTGGCTCTTCTACACCGTGCTTCGCGCCGAGCTCGAACACGATTCCCTTCCGTGGACAGATGCGGCGATCAGCGGGTTCGTACTGGATCCGGATCGCAAGAAGATGTCGAAGTCGAAGGGCAACGTCGTTACGCCGATCGAGATGTTCCAACAACATAGTGCCGACGCCGTGCGGTATTGGGCCGCCAGCGCCCGCCTGGGAGTTGACGCTCGATTCGACGAGCAACAGATGAAGGTCGGTCGCCGCTTGGCGATCAAGCTGCTGAACGTGTCCCGGTTTGTACTTTCGATGGAGGCCGAGCCGGGTGCGACTGCAGAATCGCTCGACGTGTCGATGCTCGAGCATCTGCAAGGAGTGATCGCCGAGGCCACGAACTCCTTGGAGGCCTACGATCACGCGCGAGCCCTGGAGGTAGTCGAACGGTCGTTCTGGGGCTTTTGTGACGACTACGTCGAGCTCGTCAAGAGCCGGGCGTACGGATCTCGCGGGATCGAGGCGGCGGGTTCGGCGATTGCGACCCTGCGGTTGTCGCTGGCGGTCTATCTGCGGGCGTTCGCGCCGTTTCTTCCCTACGTCGCAGAGGAAGCCTGGTCGTGGTGGCGCGAGGGGTCCATTCACCGGGCGGCGTGGCCCACGGCCGATGAGTGTGGGACATCCGTTGCGCTCGACACCGACGTCTACGCCACGGCTGCAACCGTGCTTGGCCAAGTTCGCAAGGCGAAAGCCGAAGCGAAAGTCACGCTGAAGACGCGGGCGACGGAGGTCGTCGTGGCCGGGACCCCGGATCAACTCCAGGCGCTCGCCCGTGCGCAGGACGACGTCCGTGAGGCCGGCAACATCGACGAGCTCCGGACCGAGCCGTCCGATGACCTCGGGGTTCGAACCACGCTTGCGCCCCCGCCGGTCGCGGCACCAGCGTGAACTTCCGAGAGGCTCTGGCCGAGCTGGAGGGACGTCGCGAAGGCCGGATGGTTCCAGACCTCTCCCGCATCCTCTCGCTCGCCACGCTGCTATCGGATCCGCAGCTCACGTATCCCTCGATCCACGTCACCGGTACCAACGGGAAGGGCACGACGGCGCGCATCGCGACCGAGCTCGCCTGTGCGCACGGTCTGACGACCGGCCTCTACACATCGCCGCACTTGCTCTCAGTCTGCGAACGCCTTTCCGTCTGCGGCGTGGACATCACCGAAGCGGAGTTCGCCGAGGAGTACGAGCATCTCCTGCCGTTCCTCTTGCTCGTCGACGGCCAAAGCGACGACCAGGTCACGTACTTCGAGGCACTCACCGCGCTGGCGTACCTGTGGTTCGCGGACAAACCGGTGGCGTTGGGCGTGTTCGAGGTGGGCATGGGCGGCACGTGGGACGCGACGAACCTGGTGAGCGGCGACGTGGCCGTGCTGACACCGATCGCGCTCGACCACCCGGAGCTCGGTTCCACGGTTGCCCAGGTTGCGACCGAGAAGGCGGGGATCATCAAGGCGGGCAACGTCGCGATCAGCCGCGAGCAGGACGACGACGCGCTCGCCGTGATCGAGGCTCGGTGCGCGGAGGTTGGAGCGGAGTTGAAGCTCGAGCACCGCGACTTCGAGATCGAGGAGCGTTTGCGCGCTCTGGGGGGCCAGTCGCTGCGGATCACCGGTCTCCGCGGGACCTACGGCGACCTCTTCCTGCCGATGTTCGGCGAGCACGCGGCACAGAGCGCGGCGGCGGCGATCGCGGCGGTCGAGACGCTGCTCGACCGAGCGCTCGACGAGAAGACGACGCGCAAAGCGTTGGCGAACGTTCGGTGGCCTGGCCGGTTGGAGATCGTCGGGCGTCACCCCACGATCCTGCTCGACGGCGCCCACAACCCGGCCGGCGCGGAGGCGCTCGCCGTCGCTCTCCG
>JAYUAK010000411.1:0-3097 GCA_043741335.1 Actinomycetota bacterium | reverse complement strand
GTACGTCGACTGCTCGATGAACACGTGAGGAGCGACCTCGATGGTCCCGCTCCCCAAAAGCGACGTGAAGATCACCAGGAACATGAGCGGGAACGCGAACGTGAAGAACGCGGACGCCGGGTTGCGCCAAAAGGCCTTGTTCGTGAAGCGGACCTGGCGAAGGGTGAACCCCGCCGAACTCAATCGTGGCCTTCCTCTCCGCCGGTGATATCGAGGTACACGTCCTCGAGGCTGGGCCGTGAGACCTCGAGCACTTCGAGGCGCTCCCCACCGTCAAGCGCCCACCCGGTCAGATCGTGCACCGGCTTCGTCGGATCTTCGGCGCGGATCTCGAACGATCCATCTTCAAGGGCCGACTGACCGAGATCGGGCGCGGTCGCGCCGTTTCCCGCGATCCGGAATCGGATCCTGGACAGCATCGTGTCCCGTCCGGCGATCGTGTCTGGTGTCCCTTCCGCAACGATCTCGCCCTTCGCGATGACCGCGACGCGGTTCGCAAGATACTGCGCCTCATCCATGAAATGCGTCGTGAGGAACACCGTCTTGCCGATCCCAACGAGGTCCTTCACGATCTCCCACGCGTTGCGTCGTGCCGTGGGGTCGAAGCCGGTCGTCGGCTCGTCGAGGAAAAGCAACTCGGGATCGCCGGCCAACGCGATCGCGACGTCGAGCCTGCGCTGCTGACCACCAGACAGCTTGTTCACGCGGGTCGTCCGCTTCTCGGCGAGTCCCACCAGATCGATCACCTCGTCGACGTTCCGTGGCTTCGGGAAGTAGCCCGCATACAGGTCGACTGTTTCCCGTACCGTCAGATAGGGATCCACGCCGGTCGACTGCAGCACGATGCCGACCCGTTGCCGGAGATCCCTCGGGCGCTTCGCCGGATCGTAGCCAAGGACGTCGACATCGCCGGCCGTCCGCTCTCGGAAGCCTTCGAGGATCTCGGCGGTCGTCGTCTTGCCGGCGCCGTTCGGACCGAGGAGCGCGAAGACTTCGCCGCGGTCGACGTGCAGGTCGATGCCCTTCACGGCCTCAAGGTCACCGTAGGACTTGCGCAGCCCCTTCACGTCGATCACGCGGTCTCTCACTCGCGACACCCTAGGAGGGGGGGAACCGTTCCGACAACTGCCTCAGGGACCGGTGGGGAACCCGAGCTGTTTGTCCACGACGTTGCGGAGCGGCTCCCCGCGCAGCCACCGGCCCATGTTGTCGTAGAACACGTTGGCGAAGTCCGCCTCCCAGCCCTCGACATCGCCGGACATATGCGGGAACACGATCACCTGTTCCATGTCCCAGAGCGGACTGTCCGGAGGAAGCGGTTCCTCTTCGAACACATCGAGCGCCGCCCCCGCGATCCGGCCGCTCGACAACGCCTCGACCAGAGCCGGTTCGTCGACCGTGGCGCCGCGACCGACGTTGATGAATCGCGCGGTCGGCTTCATGGCCGCGAACGCTGCGGAGTCGAACAGGTGCCGCGTCTGGGGCGTGAGCGGCATCGCGTCGACCACGAAGTCAGCGTCGACGAGCGCCGAGTGCAACTCGTCGGCGCCCCGGATCTTCTCGAACACGTCGTCGCCGGGGCGAGCGGTTCGCCCCACCGCCTCGACGCGCATCCCGAGCCCGTCGCGGACCGCGCGCGCGATCGTGCGGCCGACCGGCCCGGGACCGACAACAAGGAGACGCGTTCCGGCGAGCCGCTGGAGGCCTCGCGGCCCCCACACGTGAGCACGTTGATCGTCCAATACGCGCCGGAAGTCCTTCGCCATGGCCACGATGAAGCCCACGACCGTCTCGGCGATCGGCTGGTCCGCGGCGCCCCGAGCGTTCGTCAGGGCGACATCGCTCCGTACGAGCGCGGGGAACAGCATGCGGTTGATGCCGACGTTCCCGGCGGCGACCCAACGCAGCCGCTCCGCCAACGGCCACGCCGCCTCGAGGTCGTCTCGCTCGCCCCACCACGTGTAGATGATGTCGGCGTCGGTGATGACGCGTTCGAGCGTCGCGCGATCGGGCGCGTACCGCAACTCGATCTCCCCGGCGATGACGTCGATCCCAGGTGGCGGGTCGTCGGCCGTCGTGCCCATGACGACCACGACCGGTTTGCGGTCCGCGGTCGGCCCGCTCAAAGTGGCTTCCGGCTGCTGAACCCCGCTTGTTCCTCGTGGTACCACGCCACCTCGTCCTCGCCGAGGCGCCAGCACAGGAACACCGAACGGCCGTCGACCTCTCCGGGGAAGTCCACGAGCCCCGTCTCCGGATCGCGGAGCAGGATCCCGCGTTCGGCCAAGTAAACGACGTCGGTCTTCAGGCTCTGCTGGGCCTCGAACCAATCGCTCCCCGCCACTCCCCCGCCGTCGGCGGCCACGGCGTCCGTGATGCGCGCGCTCGCTCGGATCAGCGCATGTCGCGCGTCGCGCAGGCGCGGGAGTCGCTCTCGGAGCTCGGCCAGCTCGGTGTTGGCTTGGTCCGGTGAGAACCGGCGCTCCAGGTCAGCCACGAAGCGCCTCCGGAAGATGCCCCATGTCGGTGATACGGGTTCCCGCGTGATCGATGTGTCGTTCTCGGCGATCGATCAGGACCGGGAACATGCCGAGCGCGGCCGGTGGGTCCACGTCGAACTCCGGGCTGTCGCCCACATACACCGAGTCACGGGCATCCACGCCCGCTCGTTCGAGCGCCAACCGGTAGATGCGCGGGTCGGGCTTCTCCATGCCCTCGACTCCGGAGATCACGCGGACCGCGAACGCCTCGCGCACACCGAGGTCCGTCAGGAGGTCGTCCAACCATGCCTCGAAGTTCGAGATGAGGCCGAGCGCATAGCCCTCCACCGCCAGCTCGTCGAGCGTGGAGGAAACGTCGCCGAAGAGGACGTAGTTCGATCGATCGGTGAATGCCTCATACAGGGTCTCCCCCAGCCCGTCGTCGGTCGGCAGAC
This sequence comes from Actinomycetota bacterium, assembly GCA_043741335.1. GTDB lineage: Bacteria > Actinomycetota > UBA4738 > UBA4738 > HRBIN12 > JBBQVZ01. Next base: position 162 of record JAYUAK010000411.1, on the reverse strand, counting down.
CGAGCGCGTCGAGCATCAGCTCGTACACCGACAGCCAGAACGTCTGCGAACGCTCGGAGGTCGTCGTCCACAACCGATTCGCGCGAGCCGCTTCGCTGAACCCGTCCGTAACCGCGTTCGACGCTATCTGCACGTCGTCGGGACGCACGTCGTGGCCTTCGC
>JAYUAK010000410.1:0-7276 GCA_043741335.1 Actinomycetota bacterium | reverse complement strand
CGATGCAGCCGAGGTTCGCGATGAACAGCAGTCCGGCGGTGTCGTCGATCGTCATGTAGTCGATCACGCCGGTCTTCGCGTCTTCCGACAGGACCTTGCAGCGGCCGATCCAGTCGGGCACGTGGCTCGGAGCGGATTTCTCGTAGAAGAAGGGGCCATCGATGCCGTCGGGCATCCGCTTCATGGTGAGTGGGCGCTGGGCCAGATGCGGCAGCATCAGGTGCGCGACGTTTAAGTAGTAGGCGATCAGGTCGCCCTTCGTATAGCCCTCGTCGGGCCAGAAGATCTTGTCCAGGTTCGAAAGACGGAGCTCGCGTCCGTCCACCTCGAACCACCAGGCGTCGCCGTCCTTGCGCGCATCGAGCGCTTGCGGGAACTCGATGGTGAATGACCGGGGAGAGGTGCGGGCCTGTTTCCGCTTCGGTGGCATGGTGGCGATGCTAGCTGCGGTGTCACTCCCCGGGAGTACGGTCGTCCCCCCTTGAAGACGGATGACCTTATTCGGGTCCGTGGGAGAGTGCTGTATACTGCGCTGTATATGGCGAGTACCCGTACCCAGGTGTATCTGACGGTGGAGCAACGGAAGCGACTGGACGAGCTCGCCCGCAAGGAGCATCGGTCGCTCGCGGAGCTCGTCCGGGAGGCTGTCGACGTGTACCTCGCCGTCGCTCCGCCCCCGGCCCGGTCGGCGCTCGATTCGACGTTCGGGATCGCCCCCGACTTCGAGGTGCCTTCCAGGGATGAATGGGATCGTCGTGGCTGACCTCTTGGTCGACACCGATGTGTTCGTCGACCATCTTCGCGGCGCGCGGCCCCTGAAGACGGGTTCCCATCGACTGTGCTACTCGGTAATCACCCGTTGCGAATTGTTCGCCGGCCGGAGTGCTGAGGAGGAGGCTCTTGCCTTGTTGCTCGCTCCGTTCAAGGAACTACCCGTCGATCGTTCGATCGCGGAGCGCGCAGGCCGACTCCGGCGAACCACCGACATCCGCACGCCTGATGCACTGATCGCCGGGACCGCGCTCGAGCTGGGGATCGGACTCATGACTCGCAACGCCGGCGACTTCGATCGTGTGCCGGGCCTCAAAGTCGTGGCGCCTTCTTAGGGAGTCGCGAGAAGACAGCTCAGAACTTGGTACGTTCGCGACTTGGCCTTTATCTATGAATGGCGTGGCGACTTCGACAACGCGGCCCTCAACGCACTCCACGCGGAGGGATTCGATCACGCACCCCTCGAATACGACTGGAAGACCCAGTGCGAGCAGCACAGTCTCGGGTGGGTGTGCGCCCGAGAAGGTAAGGAGCTCGTGGGGTTCGTGAACGTCGCGTGGGACGGGGGGAGCCATGCCTTCGTGCTCGACACGTTGGTCACGGCGAGAGTCCGGCGGCTCGGAGTCGGGGCCGCGCTGGTCGCTGTTGCTGAGAGTGAGGCTCGGGCCGCCGAATGTGAGTGGCTTCACGTCGACTTCGAGGACCACCTCCGGACGTTCTACTTCGATGCCTGCCGGTTCGAGCCCACGAACGCAGGACTCATCGCGCTGTAGACGGCGCCAGCCGGCCCGCGAGCGTGATGCGCTGGTCGGCGGCTACGAGAAGACGATCTCGCAGTTCGGCTTCGTCGACACGGGCCTGAAGCCGCTCGGACTCACGGTGACGACGGCGGTCAAGGTTTCCGTTCTCCCAACGGTGAAGCTCGCCTCGCAGCCGTCCACCGGCGGGTCGAACCCGTCGTCGCATGCTCCGTCGCAGGGCCGCTGCCAGCTCGTTAGGACGTACGTTCCGGGTCGCAGGGAGAATCGCACCCGGCCGCCAGAGGGGATCTGCCGCTCGACGCGCGGCGTTCGGGTCAACGGCGACGCGGCGACTTCCACGAAGCCGATCGAGCCCTCGATGTAGTAGCCGGGCCCGCGATACCGTTGCCGGACGATGAGCGTCGCGAGCGCGGCGCCCGGCGACGGATCGGCGGGTTCGCTCGCGGACGGTGCGGATGTGACTACGCCCGAGGGCCTTTGCAAGGGAGCTGACGACGTCGGTCCGCTCGAGCAGGCCGAAAGCAGCACCAGCGCGGTCAGGGGAACTGTCCAGCGCAAGCGACTTCCTCCATCCACCGAGCTTCCCGGGGCGACAGGGTATTGGCTCGATCGCATCGCCGCAAGACGTGCTCGAGCCCGATCGAGGGGCGAACGGGCGAACGAGTGTCCGTCAACAGGACTCCGGGCGTGACCGGAGCGCGATCGGCCAAACCCGAGAGATATATGGAACCGATCCGCCCGTCCGGGCTTCTTGTTGATGGGACGGAGAAGCGATGTCAGAGGGCGGATTCGTGGAGTTCTACATGACCTATTGGCAACCCCTGGTGGCCGCGCTGACGCTTGCGCTCCCCGACGGAGAGGATTCCCGCGACGTAGCCCAGGAGGCATTCGTCCGGGCGTTCGCTCACTGGGATCGCGTCGAGGCGCACGAGCGCCCCGATGCATGGTTGTTCCTGACGGCGCTCCGGGCGGCCTCCAAGCTCCGGAGGCGCGCCGTTCGGTCGGCCGCGAGCGGCGAGCCGTCGGCGCGAGCGTCGGCGCTGGACCGACAAGCGGATCTGATCGCGCTCCAACAAGGCCTGGCGGCCCTTCCGCCACGCCAGCGGGCCGCCCTGCTCCTCCGTCACTACTACGGCTTCACGACTCGAGAGGCCGCCGAAGCGCTCGGGTGTGCGGAGGGAACGGTGAAATCGATGCTCGCGAGGGGCCGGGCAACGCTGCTCGCTCTCGATGCCGGAGGTGAGAGATGAACGGTCACGATGAGGCGCTGTTCGAGAGGCTGAGCGCCGCGATCTCCGAGATCCAGCGGGCCGTGGACCTGCCGTCGCCAGATGACGCCCGTTGCGCGTGGAAGCGCGGGAGGTGGATCCGCCGCCGGAGGACGCTGGGCCTGTTGACGGCGGCCGCCCTGATCGCCGCTGCGCTGGTCGTCCCGCTGCGATCCCTGTGGGGGTTGACCGACCGTGCTCCCGCGGCAACGCCCGCGCCTGCGGCCACGCTCGATGCCGGAGCAGCCTCGCTGGGGTTCGGAGGACTGGCCGGATGGGAGTCAAGGGTCATCGACCCCGCGGACGGGCTGGGCCCTACGCTCGAGATCACGAGCTTCCCGCTGCCGCCGGCCGATGCCGACTTCTACCTGGCCGGGTTCGTACGCATGCCTGTAGGCGGGATCGCGATCCGCGTCCAGGAGCTGGCCGGTGTGTGCGGCTGTACGGGGTTCCGATCGGAGGACCTGCCGCTCCGGCTCGCGAAGACGGACCTCACGGACTGGGGATCCCACTCCTACGTTGCGCACACCGTTCGTGTCGGCGACGTGTACCTCGATCTGTACGTGGAGTTCGGATCGAACCCGGTTCCCGCCGGCGATCTCGCGGCCGCGAACGACGCGCTGGCAGCCATCACGCTGGATCCTTCGGTGACGCCCGTCCTCGATCCGGCGACGGCCGACCCGCCGCCCGGCTTCGCGCCGGTAGCCGGGTGGCAGACCGCCGCCAACGGTGCTCCTATCGGGAGCGACGTGTCGCCGCAGGTCTGGACCTCCAACGTCCCGTTCGACGCCGTGGACCTCCGCTTCGTCGCCAGGGACGGCATGTTGTCCTCGCCCGGTCGAACGATGAAGCGCATGTCCCCCGGTGGGATCGTGATCGTCGCAACCACCGCGACCGACCCGAGGTACCAGAGCTTCCCCCACCGATCCCTGCCCCTTCAGCTCTCCGATGCGGGGATCCAGCACGCGTGGGAGGGACAGGTGGCGCCGAACCTGTCTCGGTACGTCCTGTGGTCCTGGGTCGAAGGCCGGTTCGTCGAAGTGACGGTGTTCTTCGGAACACAGACGCCGTCCGACGAGATCCTCCGCGAAGCCCAGGCGCGGCTCGACGGGATGTCGTTGCCGGACCTGTCCCGAGCGACCCCGCTTCCTCATCCGCGGCGCAGAGCCCGTAACGGATCCCGGTCGAGGTTGCCGTGGTCCTCGTGGTGACCGCGGGTCGAACCGGGAGCCGCGCGGCAAGGCCGTTGGCCGTACGCTCGGCGCGTGGATCACGACGTGGATCTCGCCGCGCTCCGCGCCGGACGGCTCGCGCGGCTGCAGGCGGCGATGCGCGAGCACGACCTAGAGGTCTGTCTGCTCTTCAACGAGCCGAACATCCGCTACGCGACGGGCGCGTCGGCGATGCCGATCTACGCGATGAGCACGTTCGTCCGGTGCGCGCTCGCGGCGGAAGAGGGGCGACCGATCCTCTTCGAGCACGGGAACTCCGTCCACCGATCGCGCCGGGTCGTCGACGACGTTCGCCCGATGCACGCCTGGGAGTTCTACGACGACCCCGCGACCGAGGCGGCGATCTGGGCGAGCGAGATCGCGGCGGCGATGCGTGAGCTGGGCGTCGACGGCGAGCGCCTCGCGGTCGACCGGCTCGGGACGCCCGGCTTCCTCGCGCTCCAGAGCGAGGGAATCGTGCTCGTTGACTCCGCGCCGATCACCCAGGAATCCCGGGAGGTCAAGACGCCCGAGGAGATCCAGCTGTTCGAGATCAACGGCGCGATGGTCGTCGACATGCTTTCGGCGTTCGAGGCCGCTCTCGTGCCCGGTGTCCGGGAACGCGACCTTCTCGCGGTGCTCTCGGACACCATGCTGCGCGCCGGAGGCGAGTACCTGGCCACGAGCACGGTGTGTTCCGGGCCCAACACGAACCCCTGGAGATCCGAGGCGACCGACCGAGTGATCGCGGCGGGCGACCTCGTCTACGTGGACACCGACACGGTCGGCATCGAGGGCTACTTCTTCTGCGTCTCCCGCACGTTCCTCTGCGGCGACGGCGAGCCGACCGCCGCGCAACGCGACACGTACCAGGCGGCGTTCGACTGGCTCGAGGGCATGAAGTCCGTCGTCCGCCCGGGCCTCACCTGCACCGAGCTCGCGGCGATTGCGCCAAAGCTCCCCGAGAAATACCTGCCTCAGCGCTACGAGTGCATGATCCACAGCGTCGGGCTGGAGGAAGAGAGCCCGAGCGTCTGTTATCCGATCGACAAGCAGTCGAACCCCGATCGCGTGATCCAGGAGAACATGACGCTCGTGGTGGAGCTCTACGCCGGCGAGGTCGGCGCTGACCACGGTGTCAAGCTCGGCGACGAGGTCCTGGTCACGAACGACGGTTTGCGGATCCTTGCTCCCTACCCGTACTCCGCCCGGCTCCTCCCGTAAGCCTGCGTGTCGGCCGGAAGGCTTAGAATCGCGTTTCCGCTGCGTGCCAGGCGGGAACGACGCTCCCCTGGAGGACGACCATGCCAAGGTCCATGTGGAAAGGCGCCATCAGCTTCGGGCTCGTGACCATCCCGGTGTCCGTGTATCCGGCGACCGAGGAGAAGACGCTCCGGTTCAACCAGCTCCACGACGAGGACGGCGGGCGCATCCGCATGAAGCGCACGTGCTCGGTCGACGGCGAAGAGGTCACGTTCGACCACATCGTCAAGGGGTATGAGTACGAAAAGGATCGGTACGTCGTGCTCACCGAGGACGATTTCGACAAGGTGCCGGTCGAGTCCAGCCGGGCGATCGACATCGTACAGTTCGTCGATCTCGAGGAGATCGACCCGATCATGTACAAGAAGACGTACTACCTGATCCCCGAGGAGACCGGTGCCAAGGCCTACGCGCTTCTGCGCGAAGCGATGAGTCAGGTGAACAAGGTGGGCGTCGCGAAGGTCAGCTTCCGCGACAAGGAGCACCTGGCGGCGCTCCGATTCAAGGACGACGCGTTCGTGCTGGAGACGATGTACTGGCCCGACGAGATCCGCCCCGCGGACTTCGGCGGCGTCGACGTCGACGTCAAGGTCCGAGATCAGGAGCTCGAGATGGCGAAGATGCTGATCGAGAACCTCACGTCGGATTGGAGTCCGGAGGAGTTCACCGACGAGTACCGCGAGGCGTTGCTGAAGATCGTCGAGGCGAAGATCGCCGGCGAGGAGATCGAGATGGTCGAGGCCCAGCCGACCGCGAAGGTGGTGGACCTTATGGCGGCGCTGAAGGCGAGCGTCGACGCCGCGAAGAAGAAGCCGGCGGAGGAGAAGTCCAATGCTCCGGCGAAGAAGACGGTCGCGAAGAAGCCGGTCGCTCGCAAGAAGGCCTCGGGGGAGTGAACCTCCCGCCGGGCTACACGTCCCGGCCGGCTAACCGCCAGGAATTGGAAGACATCGTGGCGCTCATGGACGTGTGGGACTTCGCCTACTTCGGCGAGTCCGGACCGAATCGCGCAGAGCTGCAGTACACCTGGGGCGGACCGCTCTTCGAGCTCGAGCGTGACACGAGGACGATCCACGCCGCCGACGGAACGATCGTCGCCTACGCGGAGCACTCGAGTCCTGATCCCGCCCAACGGTTCGAAGCCCGGGGATGTGTCCACCCCGATCACGAAGGTCGGGGGATCGGGTCGGCGATGATCTCCTGGACCGAAGAACAGACACGCTCGAGGCTCGAGGTCGGGGCGTCGTCCGCTCGTCTATGGAACTCGACCGGCGCGCCGAACGTGAGTGGGCTTCAACTGTTCGAAGAGCGTGGCTATCGACCCATCCGAACGTTCTGGCAGATGAGGATCGACCTGGATCCCTCGTTCGAGGCTGGGCCGGTCCCACACGACGTCACGATCCGTTCGCACGTTGAGGGCGTCGACGACCGTGGCGCGTATGAGGCGATGGAGGAGGCGTTCGCTTCGCATTTTGGGTGGGTGCACGAGCCGTTCGAGGAGTGGTTGGCGCACCAACAAGCGGACGGGACGTGGGATCCATCGCTCGGAACGATCGCTGAAGTGGACGGCGAGATCGTCGGAGCGTCGATCAACGGGGAGATCGACGGCGTCGGGTGGATCTACGAGCTGGGGGTCCGTCAGGCGTGGCAGGGGCGTGGCATCGGCAGGACGCTGCTCCGGCACGCCCTGGCGAGCTTCGCGGTTCGGGGTGTCCCGGTGGCGCGTCTGGGGGTCGATACCGAGAACGAGAGCGGGGCGCTCGAGCTGTACCGATCGGAGGGGATGCGCCCCGTAAGGGAGTGGCGCCTCTTCGAGAAGTCCATCGAAGCCATCTAGGCTTGGTAGATGTTGCACAAGTTGCGGCGATGGCGCGAGCGGCTCCGGCAGCCGCGCTGGCACGCGGAGACGTTCGTGTGCTCACGTCGCGGCCACGTCGTGCCGGCGGCCGACGTCTCTCTGCTTCGACCGGAAGATGCCGGCGTCGGGCTCGACCTGCCGGAC
>JAYUAK010000409.1:0-3113 GCA_043741335.1 Actinomycetota bacterium | reverse complement strand
TTCCCATCGCCTGGCCAGCCTCCATAGGCTCCTGACCTACGAGGCAGCGAGAGCCGACCCGCCACACTTCCCTCACGACGCACTCACCTGGCTCTCATCCGGTACCTCTACGCTGTTGGTGGAGGTCAGATCTCGTGCGTGTGCTGGTGATCGAGGACCACATCAGGATGGCCGACATGATCGAGCGCGGCCTCAAGGAAGAGGGCTACGCCGTCGATCGGAGCTCGGCTGGCGAAGACGGCGCGTGGTTGGCGAGCGAGAACGCCTACGACGCCATCATCCTCGATGTCGTCTTGCCCGGTATCGACGGGATCGAAACCTGCCGACGGATCCGAGCTGCGGACCAGTGGGCCCCCGTCCTCATGTTGACCGCGCGAGATGGCATCGACGATCGCGTCCTCGGTTTGGACTCCGGAGCCGACGACTACCTGACGAAACCGTTCTCGTTCGTCGAACTGCTCGCCCGGCTCCGGGCGCTGGTCCGCCGAGGTGTGGGACGGCGACCGCCGTCCCTCAGTGTTGGAGACCTCGAGTTGGACCCCGCCAGCCACTCGGTGTTTCGCGGCACGACCCCGATCACGCTGACGGTCAAGGAGTTCGCCCTCCTCGAATACCTGATGCGGCGCAAAGGCGAGGTGCTCTCCCGGACGCAGCTCATCGAGCATGTCTGGGATTTCGCCTTCGAAAGCGACACCAACGTCGTCGACGTCTACATACGGTACCTCCGCGAGAAGATCGATCGCCCGTTCGGAAGGGACTCGATCGAGACGATCCGAGGAGCTGGATATCGCCTCCGGGAAGAGCCGGCGGATGAGGATCCCGCTTAAGCTCCGGCTGACCGTGGCATTCGCCGTGGGGATGGCGCTCGTGCTCGTCGGTCTCGGAGCGTTTCTCTACGTCCGGCTCGGAGCGGACCTCTTGAGGTCCATCGACGCCGGCTTGCGCTCCCGGGCGGAGGTCGTGGTTGCCGGGCTCGGCGGCGGAGGCGGTGGCAACTTCGCCGATGCGCCTGGCAGTCTGATCGCGCCCGGACAGGCGTTCTCTCAGGTGCTCGATCTGTCGACCTACCCCATCGTGGCGGAATCGACAGCCACGATCGCAGGTGCTCCCGTCGTCGGGAGCGCCACGCTCGGCCGGGTCTCTGTACCCACCTTCTTGAGCCAGCCCGTTCTCGGCACCGGCGACGCCCGACTCTTGGTGGTGCCGGCGGGGCCGTCGCGTTTCGTCGTCGTCGGAACATCGCTCGCCGACAGACACGTAGCGCTCTCGCATCTCCTCGTGTTGTTCGCGATCGGCGGGCCCATCGCGCTCGTTCTCACCTCGGCCGCGGGATGGGGCCTAGCGGGTGCCGCTCTCCGCCCGGTCGAGAAGCTCCGTCGAGAGGCGGCTGCGATTTCCGCGTCAGAGCCGCAGCGGAAGTTGCAGATCCCACCGACGGGGGACGAGTTGGCCCGCCTCGCCACGACCCTGAACGACATGCTGGGTCGACTGCACGAGGCGCTCGTCCGAGAGCGTCGGTTCGTCGACGAGGCGGCGCACGAGCTGCGAACTCCACTGGGCGTGTTGAAAGGCGAGCTGGATCTCGCCCTCTCCCGCCCACGGGATCGCGAAGAGCTCGAGGCCGCGATACTCATCGCCTCGCAGGAAGCAGACCGGCTCTCGCTGCTTGCCGAAGATCTCCTCGTGCTGTCGCGGGCCGCGGGCGGCCGCCTCCCGGTGAAGCGGCGCTGGCAATCATTGCCAGAGTTCATCGACACGGCCACCATCAGCGCTCGACACGTTGCGGCACGCCGTGGGATCACGCTCCGGATCAACGTGCCTGAGATCCAAGCACGCATCGACCCGCAGCGGATCCGTCAGGCGATGGACAACATGCTCGGCAACGCTCTTCGCCATTCCCCCGACCATGCGGAGATCTCCATCGGCGCGGAGAGGGAAGTGCGAGCCTTGCGGATCTGGGTGGACGATGCCGGCCCCGGTTTCGCCGACACGCTGCTCGAGCGAGCATTCGAGCCTTTCGTCAGGGCCGACGATGAACAAGCGACGTCCTCGGGCGACGGCCTCGGCCTTGCGATCGTCCGCGCGGTCGGGGAAGCCCACGGCGGAACGGCGATCGCGGAGAACCGACCCGAGGGTGGCGCCCGGGTGACGCTGATCGTCGAAACATGAGAGTCCGCTCAGCGCGGACTCATCCTTGACTCAGCGCCTCCTCGCGATGATGGGTCGCGAAAGGAGGTGGAGATCATGAGATTCAAGAAACTGATCGCAGTCGCCGCGGTGGCGCTCGGAAGCCTCTCGGTCGGCAGCGCTGCAGTTGCTGCCACCAATGGGCACGCCGGCACGAAGGCCCCCGTGGAGACGTCATCGGTCGACACGGATACCTTGCAGATCGGGGACCAGACGTCCCCGGATGTCGGGAAGACCACCAGCGTCGACGGCGACACGACCCAGCAAGGAGATCAGTCGACGCCTGACGGGACCGGTTCAACCGAGGCCAGTAGCTCGGAGAACGGTTCAACCGAAGCCGAAAGTTCGGAGAACGCTCCGTCCGACGGCCCCGGCGGCCACGCCGATCCGGCTGGCAACGTCGACAACCAGTTCGACGGAGAGCAGTAGACCCTGAGACTCCTCCACGAACGTGGCCCGCCGATCTGGCGGGCCACGTTCATGCTCTGGTTCTTGCGCTTGCGCTATCCGTAGAGATAAGCCTGGAACCCGCTCCCGAGCTTCGACACCTTGGGCGAGTTCAGACGGCGGCCCAACCCGCGACCACCGGGTGGTCGACGGCCGCAGGACCCACCTGCGCCGCCCCTCCCGGGGAACCCAAGCCGCTAATCGCGTCGCCGAACCATTCCGCGTTGATCGGTGTGAACTGCTTCCACTCCGCCGGAACGTCATCCTCGTAGAAGATGGCGGTGACCGGGCAGGCCGGCTCGCAGGCACCGCAATCCACGCACTCGTCGGGCTGGATGTAGAGCATGCGGGGACCTTCGTAGATGCAGTCGACCGGACATTCGTCGACGCACGAGCGGTCTTTCACGTCGATACAGGGCTCTGCGATCGTGTAGGTCATATAAACCCCTTTGTCACGGTGTCGACCTTGAAAACCCTAC
>JAYUAK010000408.1:0-3120 GCA_043741335.1 Actinomycetota bacterium | reverse complement strand
TGGTCGCGGGCTCGATGGAGCCGTGGGGATGGGCGATCTGCAAGGGAGGCTCGAGCAAGCTCGCCGAAGCCATGGCGTCGTTCCTGCGCGATCATGGTGGCGATGTCCGGGTCGACGCGCCCGTCGCCCGGATCGACGTGGACGGCGATGGGGCTCGGTCCGTCACGCTCGAGAGCGGAGAGACGATCCCCGTCGATGGCGTCCTGGTCTCGAACCTCGACCCGAAGCACACGTTCTTGGAGTTGGTCGGCGAGGATTCGCTCGACGACACGCTACGGCACGCCTGCGAGCGCTGGCGCTACGACATCATGTCGATGTTCTGCGTCTACCTGGCGCTGGACGCGCCCGTGCGATGGAAGGCAGCGGACTGGGAACCGGCCGTCGAACGATGCTTCGCGGTCTCGGTGTGCGAGTCCCTCGACCTGCTCGATGACAACGCGTCGGATTGCCGACTCGGCGTGCCGCCGCGCCATCCGGGACTTTTCACGGTGCACCCATCGCTCTTCGAACCGTCGCTCTGTCCTCCCGGCAAGGAGGCGTGCTTCTGCGAGCAGATCGCCCCGTACGAGCTCCGTGAGGGCGGACCCCAGGCGTGGAACGAGATCAAGGACGACTACGCCGCGACGGTGCTCGATCGGTGGCGGCCGTATCTGGCGAGCGGGCTCGAGCCCGACGCGATCGTCGGGGAGTACATCTCGAGCCCCATCGACATCGAGCGCGTCATGCCCTCGATGAAGCACGGCGACTGGAACCACGGCGAGATGAGCCAGGACCAGCTCGGCGTCTTCCGGCCGTTCCACGAGTACCCCCCGTATCACACGGGGTTCGACAACATCTACCTCTGCGGCGCGTCGACGCATCCGGGCGGCTCGATCGGTGGCGCCTGCGGTTATAACGCCGCCACCGTCATCGCGCAGGACCTCGGCGTCGACCCGTGGTGGACCTAACGGCCCACCACGGGTCTCGAACCAGCAGGTTCGTTGGGCTCCGCGGTGCTAGCCCGCCCCTCCATCGGATCGGAGGTCGGTCAGCGCCCGGCTCGCAGACTCTCGACCACCCGACGCCGCGTTCAGCAGGATGCCGATGACCAGGATGACGAGGGTCACCGGGAGGATGGTGTTCGCGGGCGGCGGCACCTTGTAGACGGCTCCGAAGAGCGCGCCCGCCGCGACCAGGAACCCGACGACGCCCGCCAACACGAGCTTCGCGTGGCTCTCCTCAGACCACAGGCTCTTCATCCCGCCGAGCGCGATCACCGCATAGACGACCGCGAGTGCGAACCCACCGAACCCTGCGAGCCAGCTGAACATCGGGAAGTACTCGGGGAACAACGCGACGTCCGGCGGCACGCCCGGGATCGCGCGCGTGAGCACGCCGTGACCCAGACGGACCCAGATCGGCATCGCCGCACAGACCCCGACCGTGAGGATGATCGACCCGACGGGAGTGCCGTGCTTCTGGGACACCCTGGCGAGGACGCCGGGGATCCGACGGTCTCGAGCCATCGCGAAGAATCCTCGAGATGTCGCGACCGCCGTTCCGAGGCCGACCGCAAGGATGTCGAGGATCACGATGAGCTGGAGTAACCGGTTGAAGTTGGTCGATCCGAACATGCCCTTGGCGCCAGAGCCGAGCACGAACAACGGGCCCGACGCGATGCTGGCCACCCAGTCTCCGGACTTCAGACCGAACCCGATGTCCTGCGCGTAGGCGACGATGACGTAGTAAACGCCGACGACGCCGATGGCGAGGAAGATCGCCCGCGGGATCGACTTCTTTGGCTCGGCGGTTTCCTCGGCGAGGTTCGCCGCGGTTTCGAACCCGGTAAAGATGAGGATGCCGTACAGCACCCCATAGAAGATGCCCGTCCATCCTCCTTCACTCGAGCTCGGAAGGAAGGGCTTGATGCTGTTGCTGTTCCCTCCCGCCCCGCCCTTCGCGATGATGTACAGGAAGAAGCCAAGCACCACGGTTACGGAGATCAGCACCAAGATCAGCTGCGCCCTGGTCGAGATCTGCACGCCGAAGTACAGCAAGCAGAACAGGACGGCGCAGTAGATGAGGCCGATGACCCAATACGGAGGCGTGCTCTTCCACCCGATGTCGTCGTGCAGGAGTCCGTACGTGATGCCGCCGACGATCAACGGGATAGCGGCGGTGAGCCCCATCGTTCCCCAGTAGTACACCCAGCCTGCGTAGAAGCCGATGCGTTCTCCGAATCCGTGGGACGCGTAGTCGTACAGGGCACCGGCCGCATGGATGCGCTTCGCGTACGTCGCAATCATCCACCCGATCGCGAAGATACCGATCGCGGCCAAGATGACGGCGAACGGCGTCGCGACTCCTGCCCCTTCACCTGTCGCACCCGCGCCCACCATCAGTGGCAGGATCAAGGCGGCCGAGAAGACTGGCCCCATGAACCCCACCGACTGCGCGAGAACGTCGATCAGCTTGAGCTTGCCGGCGCCCAGTCGCTCGTAGGCAACCTCGTTCTTCTGGTCTGCCACCTGGAGTCCCCCTCCCTTCGGCGCGAGATGCGCCTGTCTAGCTCGTCGAACCCGTCCAGCCGTCGGCCGGCCGTTCGAACCACACGTGAACCTGCCCCGTTCCCACCGAGGCCTCATATTCGCTGAACAGCTCCCCGGGCGCTTGGCATTGGGCGCCGCCGATCGCTCCGGCCATGATCAGATAGTGCCCGAAGTGCCCTTCCGGCGCCGCCCGCTTGTACTCGGGCATGCCGTCGATCACCCCTGCGTGATCCCCCGCCTGGAGCATCCGCACGACGTGCTGGTCCGCCTCGTACGACTCGAGACTCAGGATGTTCTGTGGCGCCGCAGAGCTTTCGTGGTGCCGAAGCTCCTGGAGCGGGAAGAACCGATGCGTCATCCCTCCCGAGGCGAGGATCACCACCCGCCGGTCGACCTCGGCGATGGCTTTGCCCAGGAGCTCGCCGAGCAGCAGGAAGTCCTCGGTCTGGCCGCATTGGTTGATCGAGGCGCTCACCCAGCGCTCACCTTTGCCCAGATGGGTCCAGATGTTGATCGTGCCGTAGAAGACCGGAAGGTACGGGTCGTCGCACGCGAGGATCCAGGTGTCGTCGCGGCCGTCTGCCTGCTTCTG
>JAYUAK010000407.1:0-16375 GCA_043741335.1 Actinomycetota bacterium | reverse complement strand
GGGAGCGCAGGTGCATTTCGCCACGAACACGCAGGAATGGGCGGACGAGTTCGTGCCGATCTACAACCGGTTCGATGTCTTCCGTCCGGGGACGCCGCCCGTGACGCCGCACGACGAGCTCTCCATCGACTTCGCGCTTCCGGCCGACCTGCTCGAGCTGAAGCTGCAGGCGATCGAAGCGCACGTGAGCCAGGTCGGGGCCATGGTGGAGGCGTTCGGCGAGGACATCTTCCGTCGCGCGATGAAGGCCGAGTATTTCCGCTTGGGTGCCCAAAAGAGCGCGGGGACGGGCGAGTGATGGCCGAGCGTCCGTCACCGGTTCCCGACCTGGACTGGGATCCGGCTCGAGCTCGGGCGTTCGCGGACCGGGCGGCCGACCTGTGGCAGGAGCTCCTGGAGCTCCTCCCGGAGCTGCCGGTTTCGGGGCGCTGGACGGCCAAGGAGGTGCACGACGCGGTCGCGCTCGATGTTCCCGACGCGCCGATGCCCGACGACGCGCTGTTCGCGTACCTCCATGACGTGGTCTTCGACTGGTCCGAGCTCTCGGGGCATCCGCGGTTCATGGCCTACATCTCCGGAGCCGGAACGGTGCCCGGCGCGGCCGCGGACCTGCTGGCAGCGGGGCTGAACGCCAACCTCGGCGGGTGGCAGCTCTCGCCGGCGGCCACCGAGATCGAGCTGCACCTCACACGGTGGTTCGCGAACGAGCTGTTCGGCATGCCCGCCGGTGCGGGCGGCCTGATCATGTCGGGCGGCGCCATGGCGAACTTCGTGGCGCTGAAGACGGCGCGCGATCAGCAAGCGGGATGGAATGTCCGGGAGGAAGGGCTGGCGGGCCACCCGCCGCTCACGATGTACCTGTCGACCGAGACGCACGTCGTGAGCTCCCGTGCGGCCGACATGCTCGGGATCGGTATGGACGCCGTTCGGAAGATCCCCGTCGATGCGTCGTACCGGATCCAGATGCACGAGCTGCGTCGCGCGATCGCGGCAGACCGCGCTGCCGGGCGAGTGCCGTTCGCGGTCGTCGCCTCGGCGGGCACGGTTGCGACGGGGGCGGTCGATCCGCTTTCCGAGATCGCCGATCTCTGTCACGAAGAAGAACTCTGGATGCACGTCGACGCGGCCTACGGTGGGCCTGCGATGCTCGCCGAGGATCTTCGGCCGCTCTTCGCTGGGATCGATCGCGCGCACTCCATCGCGTTCGATCCACACAAGTGGCTCTACACGCCCCAGTCCGGCGGATGCGTCGTGGTGCACGAGATGGCGCACCTTGCGGAGTCGTTCGACGTGCATGCCTCGTACACCTTGCAGGACAAGGAATACACGCAGCACGGGATCGACCTGGGACGGCACGGCCCGCAGTTCTCTCGAGGCTTCTGGGCGCTCAAGGTCTGGGTGTCGCTGCTTGCGCACGGGCGTGAGGCGTACGGCCGACGGATCTCCCACGACGCAGCGCTCGCACGCTATCTGGGCGCGAGGGCCGAGGAACGTCCGGAGTTCGAGCTCGCGACACCGGTGGGGCTCTCGATCTGCTGCTTCCGCTACGTTCCCGTCGACTTGCCCGCCGGCGATGGTCGCGATGCGTACCTGGATCACTTGAACGAACGCCTGATGACCGAGATCCAGCTGGACGGTCGCGTCTACATCTCGAACGCCGTGCTCGGTGAACGGTTCGTTCTGCGAGCGTGCATCGTGAACTTCCGCACCGAGGCCGACGACATCGACGCCGTCCTCGACGTGGCGGCCGAGCTGGGCGCGACGCTCGACGCCGAGCTCCGCCCCGCGGCGCTCGGGGGAGCGGCGTGAGCACGTTCGCTCTGATGGGATCCGGCGAGTTCGAACCGTGGTCGGCAGAGATGGACCGGCAGGTTCTCGATCGCGCGAACGGCGACGGCCGCGTGGTGATCTTACCGACCGCATCGGCCAAAGAAGGCGACGCGGTCTTCGACGACTGGGCGGCGAAAGGGCTCGCACACTACGGGTCGCTGGGCATCCCGGCCGAGGTGATCTCGTTGAAGACGCGCGACGACGCATCGCGCCCGGAGCTCGTCGCGCAGCTGAAAGGTGCCTCCGTCGCCTTCTTCTCCGGCGGCAATCCGGCGTACCTGTCCGCGACGCTTGCGGACACACCGCTCTGGAACGAGCTGGGCGTGGCGATGGATCGCGGTCTGGCCTATGTCGGCTGCAGTGCCGGGATCGCATGCCTGGGGGATCGGGCGCCGGACAGCGACGCAGACGAGTTCGGCGACAGCCTGTGGAAGCCCGGGCTCGGCGTGTTCTCCGGCGTGTGGTTCGGACCGCATTGGGACGCGCTCGACTCGTTCGTTCCCGGCCTCACGGAGTTCATCGTGTCGTCGGTCCCGGCCGGCGAGGTGCTCTTCGCGGTCGACGAGCGCACCGCAGCGATCGGAGACGGGGCCGAGTGGTCGGTCGTCGGCGCGTCGGGCGTCCACGCCTATCGCGACGGTGAGTGGGCGCATCATCCGGCCGGTTCGACGTTCTCACTCGACCTCTGCTGAGACCGACTGCCGCGTGGGCGGCACCGAAGACACGCCGTAGGGTGTGCACCATGTCATCGAAGAGTCCGGCCGTGACTCGCACGAGCCCGATCGAGGAGCGCGCTCCCGAGATCGTGAAGCGCCTGTCCAAGGCGTATCCGGACGCACACGTCGCCCTGGACTTCACGAACCCGCTGGAGTGCCTGGTGGCGACGATCCTGTCGGCGCAGTGCACCGACGAACGCGTGAACATCGTGACGAAGACGCTCTTTCGCAAGTACCGCAGGGCGGAGGACTACCTGAAGGTTCCGGTGGCCGAGCTCGCGGCCGACATCAAATCCACGGGGTTCTTCAACCAGAAGACGAAGTCGATCCGTGGCGCCTGCGATCGGATCGTCGAGGTGTACGGAGGGAAGGTTCCCAACACCATGGAGGACCTCATCACCCTGCCGGGCGTGGCTCGCAAAACGGCGAACATCGTGCTGGGGAACTCCTTCGGGGTGGTCGAGGGCATCGCCGTCGATACGCACGTCCGTCGGTTGGCTCAGCGGCTCGGGTTCAGCACCGAGGACGATCCGAACAAGGTCGAGCAGGACCTCATGCGCCTGATCCCGAAGAAGCGGTGGTTCGACTTCACCTACGTGATCATCGACCACGGGCGAGGGACGTGTAACGCGCGCAAGCCGCGGTGCGAGGAGTGCCCGGTGAACGACCTCTGCCCTTCCAGCCTGGTCTAGTGCGCGGGGGGCTCCCGGCTTCGCCGGGAGCCCCCCGTTGTCCTTCTCGAGCGCGCCCTCAGACGCGAGCGAAGAACACGAACTGCAGGTTCCGAGGATGAACGAGCGGGTTCTCGCCGAACGTGTTCGTCACGACGCTCATGTCGGTCCAGACCATGTTCGCTTTGCCGTCGGATCCGTAGTCGAGACCGATGTGGTCCCCATGAAACGCCGCGCAGTTCCTGCGCTTCACGGGTCCCCCTCTTCCGGCGGCCTGACCGCCAACGTTCCCCCGGCCGCGCCGGTCTTACAGACGCCGGCGCGTAGCGTGCGCCATCATCACACTCGTGCGGATATGCGTCGAATGGGCAGAAGCGTTGTTAGCCGCCGACGGTCGACAGGATCGCCGCTCGCCGGCGATGACGTCGGAGCTCGCGGCGCTCGTCCTCGTCGAGACCACCCCAAACGCCCGCATCCTGGGCGGTGGCGAGCGACCACTCCAGACACTGGTCCAACACCGGGCAGCCGTCGCAGACCGCCTTGGCGCGGGAAGTCTGGGCGGCGACGAGCGACGGTGCGCCCATGGGGAAGAACAGTTCCGGGTCTTCACCGATGCATTGGGCGCCGTCGATCCACGTCGTCTGGTCGGAGTCGTGTCTGAATCGTCGTTCAATCATGTGGCACCATCGGACGCCCGTGACGAACCGGACCTCGGGTCTGCGGACGGGGAACCCGGCGAGCGTAATGTCTGAACGACGATTCAGTCAAGAGGGAAAACGACTCGTGGTCGCGCATCGTGGCGCGTCCGCCCACGAGGCCGAGAACACCTTGTCGGCATTCGAGCTGGCGATCGCCGCTGGGGCCGACGTGGTGGAGTTCGACGTTCGCATGACGTCCGACGGTGTGGCCGTGGTCATGCATGACCCCGACGTCGCGCGCACAACCGACGGCCTCGGTCTCGTCCGCGATCTCCATCTCGCTCAGGTCAAGCGTTTGCGGATCCGCACCTTCGACGGCGACGCGACAGAGGTGCCGACCCTTCTGGAGGCGCTCGCGTGCTTGTCGAGCCGCGCGGCCGTGGATGTCGAGATCAAGAACATCCCGGGCGAGCCGGACTTCGACGGGACGAGGGAGCTCGCCGTCGAGGCGACGCTCCGTGCGCTTGATGGTGTCGGGTTCGTGGGATCCGTCCTGGTGTCGAGCTTCAATCCGCTCTCCGTCGCCCGAGCGCTCGAGCTCGCGCCCGAGATCCCGACCGGGCTGCTCACGACCGAAGACGTCGATGCGCGTGTCGCGTTCGGGTTCGCCCACGAGCAAGGTCACGGCTGGGTTCTGCCGTTCGCTGGTTCAGTGCTGGCGGCAGGGGCATCGCTCGCCGACGAGGTGCACGCGTCCGGGATGCGGTTGGGTACCTGGATCACCGATGACCCGGGCGTCGCGGTCGAGCTGATGCGCGCGGGGGTCGACGCGGTCGCCACGAACGATCCGGCGGCGATCGTGGCCGCTCGCACCCAGGCGTTCGGGGCATGATCTTTCAGCGCAAGCGACTGCCACTGGCGCTCCAGGCGTCGTTCGCTGCATTCCGCTCGGTCCTGGCGGAGGTCGAGCCGGCGAAGGCCGCCCTGACCGAGGTGATGCCGACCACCCGGATGCCCGGCCGTTCGCTCCCCGACGCGCTGCTCGAGTTCGAGGAAAGGCTTGCGGGCGGCCAGAACCTGATGCCCGGTTGGCGAGCGGACGAGGTCGAGTCTGAGTGGACGGCCTGCGAGCGAGGCGTGGTCGATGCGCTCGAGCGGGCGAGACGCTTCCGCGAGGAGGCACCGGAGCTCGGCGGGTTCGAGGGGTTGATCTGGGCGGTCGAGGAGCTGCTCGGTCCGTTGGAGCCGTTCGCCGAGGCCGCCGAGCGGTTCCGTGAGCTCGGCGCTCGCTGATAGCCTTCTCGGCTGGCCCCAAGGAAGTTTCGACAGACGAAGTTGCATCAGACATCGACCGAGACTCAGGAGGATGCCGTGTCCACGATCCAGATGCTCACCGAGCTGCCCGGTCCGAAGTCGCGAGCGATCATCGCGCGCAAGGAGCAGGTCGTCAGCGATCCGGTGGGTCTGCACGTGAACGCGGTCATCGATCACGGGCTCGGCGCCACGGTCACCGACGTGGACGGAAACACCATGCTCGACCTGTCGAGCGGCCTCGGTTGTCTGTTGGTCGGTCATTCCCATCCGAAGGTCGTCGAGGCGGTGCAGCGCCAGGCAGCGAAGTTCTCCCACACGGACTTCTCGGTCGTGCCGTACGAGGTCTACGTGGAGCTGGCGGAGCGTCTGGTGAAGCGCGTCGGTCCCGATCGCAAGGTGGCGCTGTTCAACTCCGGGGCCGAGGCGGTGGAGAACGCCGTGAAGTTCGCCAAGGCAGCGACCGGGCGTCACGCGATCGTCTGCTTCGAAGGGGCGTTCCACGGTCGGACGCTGCTCACCATGTCGCTCACCAGCCGGCACACGCCGTACAAGAAGGGATTCGGGCCGTTCGCGTCGGAGATCTACCGGGTGCCGTTCAGCTATCCGTACCGGAGCCCCGACCCGGAACGCTCGGGACAGGTCGCGCTCGAGGAGTTCAAGCGGGCGTTCGCCACGATGGTCGACCCACAGTCCGTCGCGGCCGTGATCTTCGAACCTGAGCTGGGCGAGGGCGGCTACGTCGTGCCGGGTCCGGAGTTCCTCCCCGGCGTGCAGGCGCTCTGCCGCGAGCACGGCATCCTGACGATCGCCGATGAGATCCAGTCCGGGTTCGGACGCACCGGCATGTTCCTGGCGAGCGAGCACTTCGGCCTGGATCCCGACATCGTGATCCTGGCGAAGGCGTTGGCTGCCGGCTATCCGCTCTCGGCGGTGGTCGGGCGCCGCGAGATCATGGACGCGCCGGGTCCGTCGGCGATCGGCGGCACGTACGTCGGCAACCCAGTCGCCTGTGCCGCCGCGAACGCCGTCCTCGACGTGATCGAGGAGGAAGGGCTGATCGAGCGCGCCGACGTCGTGGGCAAGGCGATCCGTACGCGTTGGGAACAGCTCGCGGTCGACCTCCCTGAGGTCGGCGAGGTGCGCGGCCTGGGTGCCATGATCGGCGTGGAGATGGTCTCCGACCGCGAGACGAAGGAACCCGACGGCGCGTTCGTGGGAAGGTTGATGGCCGAAACGCAGCGGCGAGGCTTGATCACCGTGTCGTGCGGTCCGTATCACAACGTCCTGCGCCATCTGCCGCCGCTCGTGATCACCGACAAGCAGTTGGACGAGGCGTTGGACGTGCTCGCCGACTCCGCGTTCGCGGCGCGAGCGACGTGACCATGGACGGGGACGAGCGACCCGTCGGTCCGCCGGTCGGGACGACGCCCGCGCGACGCCCGGCTCGGGTCCCGTTGGAGGGTAGGTTCGTCTCGCTCGTCCCCCTGGATCCGGAGGCGCACGGTCACGGTCTGTTCACGACTTCGCACGACGGGAGCGATGAAGCGACGCGCATGTGGACGTACATGTCCTACGGGCCATGGCCCGATGAGTCCTCGATGCGTCAGTGGCTGGATCTCTTGCCTGCGTCCGAGGATCCGCTGTTCTTCACCGTCATCGACCGCGCGACCGGCGATCCGGTCGGCATCGTCACGATGATGAGCATCGATCAGACGATGCGCCACGTGGAGCTCGGGAACATCTGGTACTCGCCTCGCGCGCAACGCACGCGAGCCAACACCGAATCCGTCTATCTCATGCTGCGGGAGGCATTCGAGACGTTGAGTCATCGACGCGTCGAGTGGAAATGCGACGCGTTGAACGCCCGGTCTCGCGTGGCGGCCGAGCGACTGGGGTTCACGTTCGAGGGAGTCTTCCGTCAGCACATGATCATCAATGGCCGGAATCGCGATACCGCATGGTTCGCGATGCTCGACTCCGAATGGTCTGCGGTGAAGGCGAACATGGAGCAGTGGCTGGACTCGCCGGATTCACCACCGTCGTTGCGCGAGATGAACGCCGCGCCCCGGCCGTGACCACGCTCGCCGCTCTGGTCGGCGTCGAGAAGTCGTTCGGCTCCTGGACGGTGTTCTCGGCGCTGGACTTCGAGGTGGTCGACGGCGCGCGCATCGGCATCGTGGGACCGAATGGCGCCGGCAAGTCCACGCTGTTGCGGATCCTGGCCGATCTGGAGACGCCGTCGGCCGGCGAGGTCGTGCGTCGACGGGGTCTGGTGACCGCTTACCTCGATCAGAACCCCGACGGCGACGACCGGACCGCGCAGGCGACGGTCATGGCCGCTCGCCCCGACGTGGCGGAGCTCGACGGTCAGCTGCGCGCGGTGGAGCAGGAGCTTGCGCGACCCGAGGTGATCGCCGACCTGTCCCGGATGGAGCGTGTGCTCGCGCGCCAACAGGGATTGCTCGACCGGTGGGTCGAGATCGGCGGTTCCGGGCTGGCCGGACAGGTCCGCAGCCAGCTGCTGTCGCTCGACATCCCGGAAGAGGACCTGTCCCTCCCGACCACGCAGCTTTCGGGTGGACAGCGCAAGCTCGTTGCGCTCGCGGCGTGTCTGATCACCCAGCCCGACCTCTTGTTGCTCGACGAACCGGAGACGCATCTGGACGCGGACCGACGCGTGCAGCTGGAGGAGCTGATCGCCGGGTTCTCCGGAGGCGTGGTCGCGGTCTCGCACGACCGGTACCTGCTGGACGACACCGTCGACCAGATCGCCGAGCTCGACAACGGGAAGATCACGATGTGGCCCGGGAACTACTCGGCGTTCGCCGTCGCGAAGCAGATCGTGCTCCAGCGGCAGCAACAGCTCTTCGTCTCGCAGCAAAAGGAGATCGCGCGGCTCGAGGAGGCGATCGCCCGCTTCAAGCTGTGGGCGAGCATCGTGGTCGACGAGCGGCACATCAAACAGGCGCGGAACAAGCAGCGGCAGATCGATCGGATGGACAAGATCGACCGCCCGGTGTTCGAGCGGCGCAAGATCGCGCTGGAGATGCGGGCCGCGCAACGCGGTGGGAAGAAGATCGTGGAGCTCCGCGCCGTCACCATGGCGTTCGACGACGATCCGGTGCTCCTGGACGTCGATCTGACGATCACGCGCGGCGAGCGCATCGGCATGATCGGGGCGAACGGCGCGGGCAAGAGCGTGCTCGGACAGGTCCTGGCGGGCTCGATGGAGCCGACGGCGGGGGAGCGCTGGGCGGGCCCGTCCGTCGTCTTCGGCTACCTGGCGCAAGGCCATGAGACCGAGCCGCCCCATCTCACGCCGATCCAGTTCGTGCGCAACGCGAAGCCGATGTACGAAGAGGACGCTGTTTCGCTGTTGGGCCGCTTCTTGTTCCGCTATGAGCAGATGCGCCAGCCCGTCGGGACCCTGTCCGGCGGCGAGCGGACGCGTCTGCAGCTCTGTCTGTTGATGCTCGGCGGCGCGAACTGCTTGTTGCTCGACGAGCCGACGAACCATCTGGACATCGAGAGCATGGAGGTGCTCGAGTCCACGCTGGAGTCCTTCGACGGCACCGTGATCGTGATCTCGCACGACCGCTATCTGCTGGATCGCATCCCCGACCGGATCGTCGAGGTTCGAGACGGCCTCGTGACGAGCTCGATCGGCGGCTACGACGACTGGGCGGCGGCGCGGCAACGCCATCTGTGATGTGATGCCTCGTTCGTCCACCTCGAGGGAGCGATGATGCCGGTCACCAAGAAGCCGTTCCGTCCCGCTGACGTTCTGAAGCAGGTCATGATCCAAGGCCTCGCGCTGTCCCCGGACGGCGAGACGGTCGTCTACTCCCGTCGCACGATCGAACAAGGGAAATACCGGTCGCGCCTCTGGCGCGTACCCTACCGCGGTGGGCGCGCCGAACAACTGACGTTCGCCGATGCGGAAGACGGGCAGCCGAGGTTCTCGCCCGACGGTTCCACGTTGCTCTTCGTGTCGGATCGCAGCGAGAAGCCACAGATCTGGGCGATGCCGATCGACGGTGGCGAGGCGCGCATGATCGTCGAGATGCCCGACGGCGCCGGTGCCGCGGAATGGTCGCCCGACGGCAGACGCGTGTTGTTCCTCGCGGCATCTGGGGAACAACGGTTCATCGTCGGGGCGAAGGACGATCCCATCGCGCGGCGCATCCGCGACTACCTCTGGCGCCTGGACGGCGGCGGCGAGCGCGATCAGCACACGAGCGTGTGGGTGGCTTCGGCGAGCGGTCGTGGGAAGTCCGTCCGCGTCACGAGACCGGTGTTCAACGTGGATCGAGCGCTCTGGTCACCGGACGGCACGCGCATCGGATTCCTTGCCGACCCGCGACAGGACCTTGCGAGCTTCGAGATTCCTCAGGCGTGGTGGATCCCTGCGGCGGGGAACACGAAAGAGCGTTCGCTCGCCGCGCTCGGTGGAGGTCTGTCGGGATTGGCGTGGGGTTCCGGCGGCGTCGCTGTCGCGGGGGTCGAGCGCGAAGATCCCCGCGGTTGGGAGCGACAGGTGTTGTACCTCGCCGAGCGGGGCCGACTCCGGGCGCTCGACCGAGGCGTCGGCGACGCCACCGTGAGCAGCGTGACGTACGGAGATCTGATCGACTCATCGTCCGCGTTCCTCGGCAGTCTCGCCTGGCTCGACGCGCGAACGATCCTCGCGGTCGTCGGCGAGCGCGGCCGGAGCCAGCTCTACCGCTTCGACCTCGATGGATCGGCAACTCCGCTGACGACCGGCGACGTGGTGTGCACGTCGCTCGCGGTGGGTGGCGGACGCGCGGTGGTCGTCGCGAACGTCGATTCCAACGCCGGCGAGGTGTACGCGGCCGAGGACGGCGACCTGCGCCGGTTGACGACCAACGGAAGCCGCTGGTTCGGACCATTCCATCGCCACCCCGAGCATCTCGAGGTTCGACATCGGGACGGGCACACCGTCGAGGGATGGATGCTGCGCGCCAGAGGTCGCCGAAAGGCACCGCTCGTCGTGAACGTGCACGGTGGTCCGTCCGCCGCACACAACCCGACTCCGTGGATGGAGATGCTGGCCCTCGCCGACGTGGGGTTTCACGTCGTGTGGACCAACCCGCGCGGATCGACGAGCTACGGCGAGGACTTCGGGCGGACGATCGACGGCGCTTGGGGCGACGCGGATTCGTCGGACCTGCTCGCGGTCGTCGACCGGATCGTTCGCATGGGTCTCGCGGATCGCCGGCGGATCGGCGTGCTCGGACTTTCCTACGGGGGGTTCATGGTGCATTGGTTGCTCGGCCATTTCCCTGGCCGATTCGCCGCCGGGGTGAGCGAGAACCCGGTGACGGACCTCATCTCGGAGTTCGGCAACAGCGACTACGGCACCGACATCGGGAAGTTGGCGACGGGCCGCGCCCTGCCCTCGGACTCATTCGCCGATTGGCTCGAGCGCTCTCCGTACACGAAGATCCACCTGAACGAGGCGCCGCTCCTCCTACTGCAGTGCGAGAACGATCTGCGGTGTCCGCCGGTGAACAGCGAGATCCCGTTCGCGATCTTGAAGACGCTCGGTCGCGAGGTGGAGATGGTGCGCTACCCGGGCGAGTCGCACGTGATGTTCATCGTGGGTCGTCCAGACAGGCGGGTGGATCGGCTCGAGCGGATCGTGGGTTGGTTCCAAGGCCACCTGTGAGACGAACGCTCGCGACGCCGCGGTAGGCTCGTTCGGATGTCATTTGCCGAGCTGCTCGCGACGCTTGACGCAGAGTGCCTGCTTGCCATCGGCGCGGTCGCCGATCTGTCGGACGCGGACTTCTCCAAGCCGACGCGGTGTCCGCCGTGGGACGTGAGAGTGCTGGTGGCCCACGTGGTCCGAGACATCGATCAGGTCGCCAACTTCCTCGATGCACCAGCGCCGGATGCCGCGACCGCCGATGCCATCTCGTACTTCTCCAGCTACGACCCTCGGGCGGAGGGTTCGCGGATCACGGCGAGCTCGATCGAAACCGCTGACCGCTTCGCCTCGCCGGCCGAGCTCGTGCGCGGACTCGACGAAACGCTTCGCCGGAGCATCGACGCTGCTCGTGCTGAAGATCCCAGGCGCGTCCTCCGGACGCGCCTGACGACGATCCGGCTCGACGACTTCTTGAAGACCCGGATCCTGGAGATCGGCGTGCACGGTCTGGACCTGGCCGACGCGCTCGGACGCGATCCGTGGCTCACGGGCGACGCCGGGGTGGTCATCCTGGAGATCCTCCGAGGCCTCCTCGGCGACGATCCTTCCTCGTCTCTTGGCGCGTCGCTCGGATGGTCGGACCTGGTCTTCATCGAGACCGGAACGGGCCGGCGCGCGCTGACCGACGGCGAGCGAACGTTCCTCGGTCCCCGGGCGGACGCGTTCCCGCTCCTGGGATGAGCGCGAACGAGCTCGGCCGGATCGAGGCCGAAGTCATCGCGTGTCGCGCGTGTCCGAGGTTGGTCAGGTGGCGCGAAGCGGTCGCACGAGACAAGGTCTCACGGTTCGCCGATCAGGAGTACTGGGGAAGGCCCGTGCCGGGCTTCGGCGACGCGGAGGCGCGCATCCTCATCCTCGGACTCGCGCCGGCTGCCCACGGCGGCAATCGAACCGGCCGGATCTTCACCGGTGATCGCTCGGGCGACTTCCTCTACGCGTCGCTCCATCGATGCGGCGTTGCGAACCAACCGACGTCGGTCGCCCGCGACGACGGGCTCCGCCTCTTTGGCGTCTACGTGACCGCGGTGAACCGCTGTGCTCCACCGGGGAACAAGCCGACCCCGCAGGAGCGCGACGCGTGCCTACCGTTCCTTGAGCGGGAGATCGCGGCCTTGAGCGAGCTCCGCGTGATCGTTGCGCTCGGCTCGTTCGCGTGGGACGGGGCGTTGCGAGCAATCGCGGCGCTCGGACACGTGGTCCGGCCGAAGCCGCGTTTCGGGCACGGCGCCCAGGCGATCGTCGGTCCCTACGTCATGCTCGGCTGCTTCCACCCCAGTCAGCAGAACACGTTCACCGGCAGGCTCACGCCGCAGATGCTCGACGACGTCATGAATCGGGCGGTGTCCTTGGAGACTCGTTCAGCGTCGGATCCTTCGGCTGCATCCGGTGCACCAACCGTCCAAAGAGCGGCAGGTGCGCGAACTCCAGCATCGCCAACGTGAACAGGGCTGCGAGTACGGCGGTGAGGTAGAGGCCTGTTCCGGCCAGGATGCCGATGGCGGCGACGGTCCACGTGGCGGCCGCCGTTGTGAGGCCGCGAGCCGGCCCCATCCCGCTGCGCCAGATGACACCAGCGCCGAGGAACCCGACCCCGGTCGCCACGCCGGCGAGCACCTGCCCGCCGGTGATGGGGAAGATTTCGACCGCCATCGCCGCGAACGCCGCCGAGCCGGCCGCGACCAGTGCGATCGTTCGCTCGCCGGCCGGCGATCCGCGCAACTCTCGCTCGATGCCGATCGCGAATCCGAGCGCGGCGGCGAGCGCCATACGGCCGAAGATCGCGAGCTGAAGCGCCGGATCGTGCACGCGCGAAGCCTACTCGGAGGGCAGGCGTATCAGTCCTCGCTCGTATCCTGAGACCTATGGGTCGTCACGGAGGCTTCTATCGGGTTCCTCTTGCCGATGAGGACAAGCGACCCATCACGCGAACCACCATCCGGCGAGTCGTGGCGATCTTCCGCCCCTATCGACGTCAGGTCGCAGTGGTGGGTGGGGCGATCATCCTGTCTTCGGGATTGGGTGTCGTGAACCCCTTGATGATCAAGAAGATCTTCGACGACGCCCTGTTCGGTCCCAGC
This sequence comes from Actinomycetota bacterium, assembly GCA_043741335.1. GTDB lineage: Bacteria > Actinomycetota > UBA4738 > UBA4738 > HRBIN12 > JBBQVZ01. The sequence goes on along the minus strand of JAYUAK010000407.1, from coordinate 3,397 downwards.
ACCGGTGTCGACGTCGGCCGGTGCTCGGGGTTGGCCTGCCCGAACATGCACGCGCTCTGGGTCTTCGTGGGGATCATGATCCTCATCCCGTTCGTGACGAGCGCGATCGGCGTGGGTCAGACGTACCTTTCAAACCTGGTTGGCCTTCAGGTCATGCAGGATCTTCGCAACTCGCTCTACAAGCACCTCCAGTTCATGCCCCTGCGGTTCTTCACCACGACTCGAACGGGCGAGATCCAGTCTCGCCTGGCGAACGACGTTGGCGGCGTGCAGAGCGTCGTGACATCGACCGCGGCAAGTCTGTTGTCGAACGTCGTCGTCATCGTGAGCTCGTTGATCGCCATGCTTCTGATCTCGGTCCAGCTCACCATCCTGTCGCTCTTCCTCACGCCGATCTTCGTGTGGCTCACCGTCAAGGTGGGCCGGGCCAGACGGAAGGTCGCGACCAGCACCGCGAAGACTTTGGCGGATCTCACGGCCATCACCGAGGAGACCCTCTCGGTTTCAGGGATCCTCCTGGCCAAGTCGTTCGGCCGCCAGCGTCACGAGATCGAGCGCTACCGCGATGAGAACCAGCGGCTCACCGATCTGACTATCCGCCAGACGATGATCGGGCAATCGTTCTTCGCCGTCGTCGGAACGTTCTTCTCGATCATGCCGGCGGTCGTGTACTTGGTCGCCGGCTACGTGAACATCCGCAACCCGAACGCACTTTCTCCCGGCGACCTGGTGGCGTTCACCACCCTGCAATCACGGATCTTCTTCCCGATCGGATCGATGCTCCAGGTGTCGAACGACGTGCAGACATCGTTCGCGCTCTTCGATCGGATCTTCGAGTACCTCGACATGCCGCAGGAGATCCGAGACGACCCGGACGCGGTGTCCGTCGCGCCCGCTCAGGTCCGCGGGCAGGTGCGGCTGCGAAACGTCCGGTTCCACTACGACACACCGCCGCCGGACCAACCCCCTGTCTCGCCAGCGGATGTCGCCGCTTCCGGCGCTCCCCTGGAACAGGAAGTGCCGAGGCCCTGGACACTCGACGGAGTGGATCTGGAGATCCTCCCCGGCCAGCTCGCGGCGCTCGTGGGTCCGAGCGGTGCCGGCAAGACCACGATCACCTATCTGGTGCCGCGCCTCTATGACGTGCAGGAGGGCGCCGTCGAGATCGATGGGCTCGACGTGCGAAAGATCGCCCTCGAGTCGCTTGGCGACATGATCGGCGTTGTGACGCAGGAGACCTACCTCTTCAACACGACCATCAGGAGGAACCTGCTCTACGGCAAACCCGACGCCGACCAGGACGAGCTGGAGGAGGCGGCCCGCGCAGCAAATATCCACGACCGGATCGCCGAGCTGGACGAGGGATACGACACGATCGTGGGGGAGCGTGGGTACAAGATGTCAGGCGGGGAGAAGCAGCGCCTGGCGATCGCGCGCGTCATCTTGAAGGACCCGCGCATCCTGATCTTGGACGAGGCAACCTCGAGCTTGGACACGATGTCCGAGCGGCTGGTCCAGGCGGCGCTCGAGCCGCTGATGGAGGGTCGTACGACGATCGCGATCGCGCACCGTCTGTCGACCATCCTCAAGGCGGACGTGATCTTCGTCATCGACCGTGGCAAGGTCGCAGAGCGCGGATCTCACGACGAGCTCTTGCAGAGGGCAGGCCTCTACGCCCGACTCTACGAACAACAGTTCCGCAAAGGGCTGATCCAGGCCGAAAGCTAGTCCGGCTCAGACGAGGCGCTTCGAGTAGCTGAGGAGCACGAAGTCTTCGGAGATCCTCCAGTCCTCGCCGCGCTCGTATCCGAGCGACTCGTACATGCGCTGCGCGGCCTCCATCTGACCGGCCGTGTTCAGCGTGATCAGCGTTCGTCCGACCGTTCGAGCCCGTTCTTCGCACGCGGCCATAAGCACGCGACCGATCCCCCGCTCCCGAGCATCGGGGTGCACGCCCAACATGCGGATGTGCGCCTCGCCGGGCGCGAGTGTTCCGTGTTCGTCGTCTATCCGGCCGTTGAGCTCCAGCGTCGCTGTTCCCACGATGCGTCCGTCTTCGATCGCCACCAGCACCATCGCCAGATCAGCGCGACCCTCGACGTCGGCCATCCGCTCCAGATACTCCGACCAATCGGGGTCACCTTCGCGTGCGAACTCTCGATACGAGTCGGCGGTGACCTCACCGGCTTGCACGTGCTCGTCCGGGCGGACCTCGCGGACCTCGATCGTCATGCGACCAGGCTAGCGGACGAAGATGGTCAGGTTCATTGACCAAGGGCACCTCCCGGAGAAGGATGGACCCCGTGAGCGAGATCGATCTGGCCCGGCTCCTCCTCGAGTCCCACCGGGTCCTCTCCGCGGAGTTGGTCGCCGCGCTCGAGGAGCGGGGATACCCCGACATCCGGCCCGGACACGCTGCCGTGTTCCTGCACGTCGATCGCCGGTCGGGTACGCGGCTCACGGAGCTCGCGCGGCGATCGCGGATGACGAAACAGGGCATGATGCTCGTCGTCGACGACCTGGAGTCCCGCGGATACGTGCGTCGGGTCGCCGATCCCGAAGATGCTCGCGCGAAAGTCGTGAAGCTCACGGCGAGCGGACGGAGGGCCACCACGGAATATCGGCGGCTCGTGCAAGCTCTGGAGACGCGGGCGCGGCGCTCGCTCGGCGAACGCCGCTTCGAGGCGCTTCGTGAAGGACTCGACGGGATCGTCGGCATGGGCGATGGCAAGCGCTAACCCTCACCGATGCCCCAGGTAGCATGACCGTATGCCAGAGGAAGCTCGCGGCAAGACCGGCGTACCCAGCGAGAAGCGGCAGAAGCCCGAGCGTCCTCGCGATCTCCTCGGGCGACCGCAGCCTTGGGACGCAGAGAACCAGCTGGAGATGGAGGACTTCGACAGCTTGAGTCTCGAACAGAATCACGAGCTTGGTCGCCGCTACACCCGGGAGCGAAGCTTCTTTCCCGCCCATGAGGCGTGGGAGACGGCCTGGAAGCAGGCTCGCGGGACCGACGACGCGGAGTTCTTCAAGGGGCTCTCGCAGATGGGGGCGGGCTACGTGCACCTGCTCCGGGGGAATGCCCACGGCACGGTGACGCTGTTGCGACGCGCGTCGAGCCGCGTGGGACGGTATCCCGACGGGCATCTCGGCATCCACACGCTCGCGCTCCGCGACAAGCTCGAGGCAGACGCAGCCCGGGTCGATCGTGGGGCGCTCGTGCCTGGATCGGCCGCGGCGTTCGAGCCGCCCGACGTGTAATCTTGAGTCTGACCAGCGAGTTCCAGCCCACCGCGATTGACTGCGAACCACGAAACAGCAGACGATGGAGCCCACGATGAGCCAGACCGCGTCGACCGAGATGGAGTGGAAGGGCCGCACCGGTCCCTTCACCATC
>JAYUAK010000406.1:0-3128 GCA_043741335.1 Actinomycetota bacterium | reverse complement strand
ATGGACGTTCGAGCTCGGCTCGCTTCGAGTGAGCGATCTCTTCCTGCACGACGACCCGCCGACCTCTTCGCAGTTGCGACGCCTCCGCAGATCCGTGGTCGAAGCTCTCCAGGGCGTCGACATCGGCCACCTCAAGCACGGCGAGAACCTGGTCGGCATCGGTGGCACGGTTCGCAACTTGGCGAAGATCGATATGCACCGAACGGAGCACCCGCTCCACCTCCTCCATGGATACGAGCTCCCCCTCGACCGCCTCGAGACGATCCTCGGCGAGTTGGCGGGTCGAACGATGAAACGTCGGGCCCAAACCTCGGGGCTGAACCCCGACCGGGCGGACTCCGTGATCGGTGGCTCCGTGGTGCTCCTGGAGATCATGACGGCGCTCGGCGCCGACCGGATCGTCGTGTCCAGTCGCGGCGTCCGGGAAGGATTGGCGCTCGGAGGAGACGATGCGGCGGTCCCTCCGTCGCGCTGGGTCAGGACGATCTCCGTCGCCACGCTGTCTGCCAGGTTCGCGACCTGGGACGCTGGCTCCGCCGAACGGCGCACGACGCTCGCGATCCGCCTGCACGAATCACTCGACCCAGAGGCAAGCAACGCCGTCCGCGAGATGCTCGTGCACGCTTCGACCGTCCTCGATGTCGGACGCGCGATCGACTACTACGACCGCTTCGAGCACGCGGCGATGATCGTGACCGCGGCCGACCTCGGCGGGTTCACGCACGAGAGCCTGGGGATCCTCTCCGCGATCCTCCGCCAAGCCGATGACGACATCCGGCTCGGCCCGTACCGCCGGCTGATCGCCGGCGAGGACCGGCCCGCCGTGCTCCGCGCGGCGACCGTCCTGGCGCTCGCAGACGAGCTGAAGCGACGGATCCCGCCCTCCGAGCCCGCCGTCATCTCGTGCACATGGCATCCGTCGGCGTTCGTCGTGAAAGGGCCACTCCCTTCCGGGTGGCGTCCCCGCGGGGTGGCCGAACGCTTCCGCCAGGTGTTCGGACGGCCGCTGCACGTGATGTCTACGCGCTCGGCCTAGGATGGGCGTGGACTGATGCGGATCCTCACGATCGACCTCGGCTCGAGTGCCACGAAGGCGGCGCTCTGGTCTGAGGAGGGTCTGGTCGCTTCCGCGAAAGCGCCGGTCACCGTCGAGCATCCCCGTCCCGGATGGGCCGAGCAGGATCCCGAAGAGTGGTGGACGTCCACCGTGGCCGCCTGCACTCAGCTTCCCGAGGACGAGCGGTTGCAGGTCGACGCCGTTGGGTTCTCGACTCAGCGCGAGACGTTCGTGCCGGTGACGACCGCCGGCGAGCCGATCGGTCGAGCGATCGTGTGGTCCGATCGCCGCGCCACCGATGAGGCGGCCCGGCTCGATCCCGACTTCCAAGTGCTAACCGGCGTCGTACCCGATGCCGGGACCGTCGCAGCGAAGCTCGCGTGGATGCGTGACCACGACGCCGAACGCCTGAACGGTCAACGATGGATCCTGGGGCCGCGGGATCTGGTGGCGTTCCGCTTGACCGGACGCGCCGTGACCGACACCTCCGTCGCATCGCGCACGGGGCTGATCGCATTCGACGGCGCCGGACTCGAGGGCGCCGATCTGCTCCCGGAGATCATCGGCCCCATGACGATCGTGGGTATGTCCCTGCCGGAACCGTCTGACGCGTTGGGCCTGCGATCGGGAACACGCATCGTTGCGGGGGCGGGCGATCGAGCATGCGAGGTGCTCGGGGTCGCCGCGACGACCGCGCGCCCGATGGTGTCGTGGGGAACCGTCGCCGGGGTCTCCGTGCCCATCGGTCACGTACCACCCGCGATCCCAGGGATCGTCGTGTCGCGAGGAGCATTCGGCGGTTACGTGATGGAAGCCGATCTTTCAGCGGCCGGCTCAGCCCTCGCGTGGCTCGGGCAGATCACCGGCCGGCGTCCCGAGGACCTCGCCGCCGAGGCCGACGATATCGACGCGGGCGCCGCAGGACTGCTGGCGCTCGCGTGGCTGGGTGGCGCCCGGGCACCGTGGTGGGAACCTCGGGCCGGATTGACCTTCGCCGGCCTCTCCCCGGCGCATTCGGCAGCGCACCTGGCGCGGGCACTGATCGAAGGCGTGGCGTTCGACGCGGCGCGGTGCCTCGATCGGACGGCGCCCGATGCGGCCGAGCTGTCGCTCGCGGGTGGAGGCGCCTCGATGCCGCTCTGGCGCCGGGTGCTCTCCGGAGTCGCGAACCGACCGGTGGTCGCGCGCCGACGCGGCGAAGCCGCGTCGGCGGGGGCTGCGATCGTGGCCGGCCGTGCGATCGGCTCAGAGCTCGACCCCGATCTGCTCGACCCCGTTGAGACGAACGAGCGGCCGTTCGACTCCGACGTCGTCGCCTACGCCGACCTGCGGATGCGGCACGAGATGGTGGCGCGCGCGACCATCGAGGCGATGGCCGGCCGCTGACCGCTCACGAGGTCGTCTCCTTCATCGCTCGCGTCACATCCGCCGCCAGTCGGGGCGCAAGCCCTGCCCGGATCTCCGGGCCCGCGAGCTCGAGTGCGATCAGAACCGCGCCCACCACCGGGGGAGCCGAGAGGATCGAAGGGGAAGCCTGCGGCGCCGTTCGCCGCACCCCGACCTCCAGCTGATCGAGCAGATACCGATTCGGGGAACGGAACAGACCCCCGGCCAACACCACCGTGAACTCCAGATCCTCCATGCCGAGACGAGTAGCGACATGTCCGGCGGTCGCTCCCAGCGCCTGGCCGATCTCTTCGAGGATCTGCCGAGCCACGAGGTCGCCGGACTCCGTCGCCTCGAGCACCAACGGGGCCATGTTCGCCACGTCCGGCGAACGGAGCCGAGTGTCGGCTCGACTGATCCGCTCCAAGAGTCCCTCCGTCGTCGCCTCGCCCGACCGGGCGCAGAGCAGGTCGGTGAGCATCGTCGATGGACCGCGGCCCGTGTAGGCATCGGCCACCGCGCGCACCGCGAGCTCCGAGACGTCGAACTCGCTCCCAAAGTCCCCGAAGACAGGACCGAGCCCGAGGGTGCGGTATTCCTTTCCGGCCGGATCGCGCCCGGCGGCGACGGTGCCGGTTCCGGAGATCACGACCACGCCCCACGGCTGCGCGCAACCGGCTCTGAG
>JAYUAK010000405.1:0-3136 GCA_043741335.1 Actinomycetota bacterium | reverse complement strand
CGCCACACGTGGGCGACGCTCGCGCTGCAAGCCGGTATCGACGTGAAGATCGTTTCTGAACGACTCGGCCACGCCAGCGCAAAGATCACTTGGGACGTCTACCAACACGTCACGCCGGCCATGCAGACGGACGCGGCGGAGACGGTCGCGAGGCTCATCTTCGGGGCTCGCCGGCCGGCTTCTGGAGACGTCCGTGACCAAACCGTGACCACGGCCGCCGAAAACGGGCACCCCGGGGCAGCGGCTGACGCTGCTACCAGCACTTTCCCGTCTCACCGTGCGTGGGCGAGGGGGGACTTGAACCCCCACATCCTTTCGGACACAGGCACCTGAAGCCTGCGCGTCTGCCAATTCCGCCACTCGCCCGTGGGGAGCGCCATGGTAGCAAGCTCAACTGCCGACCCCGCGCCGCGTGACTACCCCATACGGATGGGGCGTCGTAGCAAGAACGGGTGAGCGCGGCAAACCGGCCGGCCAGCCGATGGACGGACCCACGCGAACCGACGGAGACTCCCCTGTGCCCACAACGCTCCGACAGCGACTCGATCTCGACACCCTCCTCAACGACCTGACGAGAGCGGCGTTCGCGGTGCTCGCCGCGTGGTCGCTGGTCGGGCTCTACGGCACGCTCGGTGGATATCTGGAGGTCAACCGACCGGCCACGCTCCGCTTCCTGCTTGCGGTCTTGATCCTCGTCTTCGCGCACCATTTCTTGATGCGCGTGCGCGAGCGGCGACTGGGACGGCTCCACCCCGACGAACGGTACGGGTTCTTCGGAACCACAGAGGACCTCGCAACAGGGTCGCAACAAGCCGAGGGGTAGAATCGGCCGCGGGAGCGCAGGCACGTCTACCTGCGCAGTCGCGTTACCGTGCCGATCCTCCGCGATTTCGAACGACGACTCGGTGGTCTGGTCGAAGGCCTGTTCGCCAAGACCTTCCGCAGCGGCCTGCAACCGGTCGAGCTGGCCAAGCGCGTCCTGAAGGAGATGGACGCGGGCCGCACCGTGGGCGTCTCGGAGACCTGGGCGCCGAACGCGTTCGCGTTCCGACTGTCGGCATCCGACGCGGATCGCTTCGACCAAGCCGAGGCTGCGCTCGTCTCCGAGCTGAGCGAGGTCGTCCGCGAGAACGCATCCAAACGTGGGTGGGGGCTCGTCGGACCGCCGGAGATCACGTTCGAAACCGATCCGCGTTTGAAGAAGGGCGAGTTCCGTTGTCGCACGTCGCTCGTTGAAGGGGAAGAGAAGGTCGAGCCGGCGCCGGCATCGGCAGCCTCGCTCGTGATCCACGAGGACGGTGAGACACGCTCCCTGGTGCTCGCCGCCGATGTCACGACGATCGGGCGTCTGCCCGAGTGTCAAGTCGCGATCGCCGACACGGGAGCGTCTAGGCGCCACGCGCAGATCCGCCACGCGCAAGACACCTACACCATCACCGACCTAGGCTCCACGAACGGCACGCGCTTGAACGGACAGACGATCCAAACACGCGAGCTGACAGACGGCGACCGCATCACCATCGGATCGACGGTCCTCGAGTTCCGACGGAGGCCCCGGTGACACCGTTCGCGCTGTCGGCCCTGAAGTACGGCCTGTTCGCGCTCTTGTTCTTGTTCGTGTGGCGATCCATGCGATGGGCGGTGCGCGGTCTCACCGTGGATCCGGCGCCGTCGGCGCGCAAGGTGCGCAAGGGCGGAGTCGCACCCCCGGCCCCGACCGGCCCGACGGCCGTGGTCGTGCATCCGCCGGAGGGAAAGGCGCGCACCGTGAAATTGGGCGCCAGCATGACGATCGGACGTTCACCCGAGTGCGAGCTGTTGATCGATGACACCTACGCATCCTCACAGCACGCGCGTCTGTTCGGCAAGAACGGCACGTGGTACGTGGAGGACCTCGGTTCGACCAACGGCACCTTCGTGAACGATCAGAAGCTCGCCGCGCCGGCGATGGTGCAGCAGGGCGACAAGATCCGCATCGGAACCACGGTGTTGGAGTTACGACGATGAGGGTCGACGCGGGCGTCGCCACGGACATCGGACGCGTCCGCGAGCGCAACGAGGACTCGTTCCTGGTCGAACCCCCGCTCTACGCCGTGGCCGACGGCATGGGCGGGCACCGCGGCGGCGGGGTCGCGTCCGAGCTCGCCCTCGAGAAGGTCGAGGAGCTGTTCCATGGCGGGAAGAGCTCGCTCGCCCAAATGGTGTACGCCGCGAACCGCGCCGTGTTCGAGCGTTCGATGGCCGATCGCAAGGTCATGGGCATGGGAACGACCCTCACCGCCGCAACCGTCGACGATGAAGGCGTCCATCTGGCGCACGTCGGCGACAGCCGCGCCTATCTGCTCCGCGCCGGCGCGTTCCGCCAGCTCACCGACGACCACACGTTGGTGAACCGCATGGTGAAAGCCGGCGAGATCACGCGCGCGGAGGCCGACGTCCATCCGCACCGCAACGTCGTGACGCGCTCGATCGGCACCGAAGCCGAGGTCGAGGTCGACCAGGACGACGTTCCGGTGATCGACGGCGACCGCTTCCTGCTCTGTAGCGATGGCCTCACCGGCATGGTCACCGAACCCCAGATCCAAGCCATCCTCGAAGCCACCCCGAACCCGCAGGAAGCCGCCGACCGACTCATCAAAGCCGCCAACCGAGCCGGCGGCATCGACAACATCACGGTAGTAGTCCTCGACATCCACGAAGGCGAGGGTGTCGAAATTGATGACCGTGAAGGAAGGGAGGCGGGTCGCGGAGGGGCGACTCTGAGGAGCGGAGCCGCGAAGCGGCGAGCACCGCAAACGGAGCCCCGTGCGACCCGCCGACCGACCATCGCGACCGTCAAAAGGTGGGCAATCAGATTCGCCATCGCGGCTGTCGCGGTCCTGGCCGTCTTCTTCGTCACACGCATCTACATCGACCGCCAGTGGTACGTCGGCGAGTCGGGCGGCTACGTAGCCGTCTATCAAGGGATCCCCGCGAAGTTCGCTGGAGTGCGGCTCTCGCACATCGAGTTCGAGACGGACATCCCGTCGGCCGACGTGGCCCAGCTGCCGCAGTACCCCGAGCTCTCGAAGGGGATCACGGCCGGCGATCGCACCGAGGCGCTCGCGATCGTGGAACAGATCCGGAGCGACGTGAA
>JAYUAK010000404.1:0-16525 GCA_043741335.1 Actinomycetota bacterium | reverse complement strand
TCGGTCAGCTTCTCTGTGAAGCAGGGATCGTTGGAGAGCTTGAACGTCTTCACCCGGTGCGGCTTCAAGCCGTGGGCGTCCCAGATCCGCTGAACCGTCGCCGGGCTGACGCCCTGGGCTTTCGCCATCGAGCGGCAACTCCAGTGGGTCTCCCCCGGCGGCCTGGTCTGCCTCGTCGCCTGCACGATCGCCCTGATCTTCGCGGCCGAGATCGTCGGCTTGCGACCGCGGCCGGGCCTGGTCTCGGTCAGCGCCCGCGGCCCGCCCTCGGCGAAGCGCGAGCGCCACAAGATCACAGTGGGACGACTGACCCCCAGCGTCCGAGCGATCTCGCTGTTCGACGCACCCGCGCCGGCCTCGAGCACGATCCGGGAGCGCAACGCCACGCTCTGAGGCGTCGTCGGCGCGGCGACCCAACGCTCCAAAAGCGCCCGCTCGTCCTCCGAGATCCGCGTCTCCAGCATCGCCGGCGCCACCCACCGGACACTACTTTTAACTCGACCTTCTTGTCAATCTATTTACGAGACACTACACTAGGTCGGTCAGAGTCTCCGTTCAGCATGTGACCGAAATGTGGACAGCGCCCGTCGAAAGGCGTCGCACCGCGTTGTGATCAGGAGCAGGATTCTCGCTTTGACAAGCCACTTTCCGTCACGCGACGCGACGCCGGACTACGCCCTCTACACCCCGGAATCTCCATGGTAAGGAGGGGGTCGCCGGTTCGAGTCCGGCAGAGGGCTTCCATTTACCCCTGGAAATCGGGGTCGTTTGTTGTGGTGTCAGACAACAAGATGACTCGGAGGGTGCACGGGGGTGCACCGGACCCTCGCGAACAGGCTGACCCCCTCCCTGGAGGGAGGTGGTCAGATCTTCTCCCACGAGGCTCATGACTTAGGGGAAGTTCAGCGGCAGTCCACGGAGGCCGATGTCCACCGCGCTTAGCGTCTGGCCTCCGAGTGACGCGACTGCGAGTATCGAGAGGTCGCCACCGAAGAAGCAGATGTTGGTGGGCATCGGGAACTGCGTGCCGGTCGTGTCGTCGAGGATGAGCTCCGGCGTACCGCCTCCCGGCGGGACGCGATACACGTGGTAGGGGTAGTAACAGCTGACAACGAACCCACCCTCGGAATCAACAGCAACACCATCGGGCACGGTTCCGGGCAGCTCTGCGAGCACCTCGAGCCCGGACGGGCGTACCGCGACGAGCCGCGGTCTGAAGCTCTCGAGCAGGACGAGCGTCCCGTCGGCGTGGAGCGCGAGCCCGTTCGGGAAGTGCAGCGGTGGCAGGTCGAGTTGCTCGCCGTCGCCGCCGCCGGGCGGGATGCGGACGATGCGCCCGTCAACCAGAGCTGGATCCTCGGGGCCGGAGTCGGAGACGTACAGCGACCCGTCGGGTGCGAACGCCGGCCAGTTCGGGCAGACGAACGGTTGCCCCCCGGCTGCCTCACACCACGTTTCGACGGCTCCGGACGGATCGACGCGCAGAACGGCCGCCCGCCCGGCATCGCAGACGTAGAGGCACCCTGCGGCGTCCAGGCAGAGGCCGAGCATGAAGCTCCCCTCCGACGCCGCGATCTGCTCGACGGCACCGGTTCCCGGGTCGACGCGGTACACCTGACCGGCCTCGCCGCCCGCGTACAGCAACCCGTCCGGCCCGAGCGCGATCCCCTCCGGGTGATCGAGGCCGGTCGCCAGGGTGCGGACCTCGCTCATGCTCAGCATCATTCGACTCCTTCCTGGTTCACGGTTGACGCCGACGCGCCGCCTCTTCGAATCGCTCGAGCGCCTCGCGGTTGAGCTCGACGCCGAGCCCCGGCTTCTGCGGGAGCGCGAGCAGCCCGTCCACAAGCTCGAGCTCGTCGAGGACGAGTTCCCGACGAAGCGCGGATTCCGCCACCGACTGCGGTACGAACTCGAAGAACGGCATGTGCGGCGTTACGGCGGCGAGGTGCGCGGTTGCCGCGATCGTGATCCCGGTCTTCCACCCGTGCGGCACGATAAGTCGGCCTCGCTCGGCGGCGAGATCGCATACCCGCCGCGCTTCCGTCAGCCCCCCGACACGGCCGACATCGGGCTGGGCCACGTGGACGAGCCCTCGATCCATGAGATCGAGGAACTCGTAGCGCGTGGCGAGCCATTCTCCGGCCGCGATCTTGATCGGAGAGCGTCGAGCGAGCTCCGCGTAGCCTTCGAGATCGTCGGCCCAGAGCGGCGTCTCGACGAAGAAGATGTCGTATTCGGCCCAGCTCTCGATCACGGACAGGGCGCGCTCGACCGAGTCCCAGGCGTAGGCGACGTCGACCATGATCGAGAGGTCCGGCCCGACCGCTTGCCGTACGCCCGCGACGATCTCCACCATACGGTCGTCGGGCTCGCTCAGCCCCGAGTGGGCGTAGGGCCCAGTGACGAGGATCTCGAGCTTCACTGCCCGGAAGCCGAGCCGCTGGGCCCACACGGCCTGGTCGACAAGCGCCTGGCTGAATGCGTCCCAGGAGTCACCGCGGTTCGGCAACAACGAGGCGTAAGGGGTGAAGGTGTCGTGTGCGGGGTCGCCGAGAAGCTGCCAGGTCGGGACTCCAGCAGCCTTGCCGCAGATGTCCCAGAGCGCCATGTCGAGCGCGCCGAGCGCATGGACGACCGCGCCGCGGCGACCGGTCATCGCAGTTCCGACGTAGAGTCGATCCCAGACAGCCACGGGGTCGAGGGGGTCGAGGCCGATCAGCGTCTGACCGAGACCGAGGTCCATGGTGTGCGTGCCGGGGGCCTCGATGCAGGCGCGTGCCACCCAGGCGTTCAGGTCGGTCTCGCCGATGCCGGTGATGCCTTCGTCGGTGTGCACCTCGACGACGATGTCGTCCTGGTTCGAGCTCGTAGCGTCGCGCTCGTAGCCCGGGTCGAGGAGGACATGGCAGGTGACGCCGGTGATCTTCATGCGGAGATCCTGTGGTCGCGGTAGAGGTTGTCCAGGCGGTCGAAGGTCGTCGCAGCGTCCAGGCCGTCAGCGAGTGCTGCGGCGAGTAGCCGGCCGCCCTCGAGCTGGAACGCCGGCCACCAGGCGTCTCGCGGGCGTATCCACGCCGCTTCGATCGTCGCGAGAGTACCCGAGTAGAAGCCGCCGGCCTCGGCGTCGAGCGTAGGGTCTGTCCAGGCCGAACGGCTACCGGGTTGCCCCCCGTTGGTCGCGACGATAGTCCGCTGCGCGTCGGCACCGGTCGCCCAGGCCGCGAACGCGGCGGCTTCGACCGCGTGCTCGCTGGCCGCAGAGACGGCGAGACCAGCACCGCCGAGGACTGCGCCAACAGGGCCGAATCCGGCGGAAGGGATGTCGACGAAGCGGCAAGGGTGGACAACGGCGCCAGCCGTCGAGTACGTCACGTAGCCATACGTGAGCGGGACGTAGACGAGCTCGTCGGACGATGTGAGCCGCGCCAGGAGGCCGGGCGGTTCGAGCGCCGTCGTCTCCGGAGGCGCGAGGTGGTGCAGTTCCGCGAGGAGATCGAGCGCGGCGAGTCCCTGCGCGCGGCCGGCGACGTGCTCTCCGGCTGTCGCGGGCTCGCCCGCGTTGGCGCAGAGCGTGAGAAAGCTCGAAATCGCGTGCGCGGGCGCCAGAGGGAGAGCCACGCGTCCGGGCTGTGAACGGGCCAGCCGCAATACCTCGTTCCAGGTTGCGGGTACGGATCCGACGAGAAGGTCGCTCCGCACGGCCGCCACCTGGCATGCTGCGTCCGTTGCGAGACCCCACTGGTGCCCTCCGAAGGCGTAGGAGGTGTGGCTTGCGCCGACCGCGTCTGCCGCCAGCGCGGCGATCGTCTCCTCGGCGAGCATCTCGTCGAACGGTCGCAGGCAGCCGGTCGCGACGGCAGTGCCGCAGAACGGATGGTCGATCACGAGAAGGTCGTAGGCGGGAGCCAGCTCCTCGAGCGGCTGATCGCCGAACGCCTCGAGAGTTCGCCAGTCCCACGAGACCAGCACGCCAGTGGCATCGCGCCAGACGGCCGAGCAGGCTTCCATCGGCGCCCGACAGCGCGGTTGGTCCCAGCCGATGGCCTTCAGCTCGGTCACGCCGGGACGATGGCGATGCAGTCGATCTCGACGTGGCCGGTGATCAGCCCCGCCTGGACGGTCGCCCGCGCCGGTCTCGGCTCGGGGAAGACGTCGGCGTACACGCCGTTCATCGCCGGGAAGTCAGCGAGATCTGTGAGCCAGACGCCGCAGCGAACCACGTGTTCCGGCCCGCTTCCGGCCGCCGAGAGGACTGCGAGGAGGTTGTCGAGGGTCAGCCGTGTCTCCTCCTCGATCGTGCCCGGGACGTAGATGCCGTCGCGCAAGGGGCCCTGCCCCGCCACGAACACGAAGCGGCCCTCGGCAACGACGGCGGGCGAGTACGGGCCTCCGACGTTGGCCCCGGAAATTGCGGTGCGGGTCATGCGACCTCCTCGATGAGCGGCGTGGGGACGGGGACTGCGTGCTCTCGGGCGCGCGCTACGAGATCGCCCCACAGCGTGGCCGGAATGCCGACGCCCGCCCGCCGGGCGGCCGCGGCTGCCAGGGCTGCCGGTTCGCCGGGCACGAGCACATCGTTGCCTAACGTTGAGGCGCGCGCCGAATGAACATAGCCGACGAGTCGTTCAACGTCGCGCTCGAGTTGCCCGGCCGGCAGGAAGCGAGTCGGGTCGAGCGCGACGATCCAGAGGCCTTGATCGTCATCTGCGGCGCTGCCGCCGCTGAATCCGGCGCCGCTCAGGATGCCAGCCAGGACATCGACGACGAGCGCCAGTCCCGTCCCTTTCGCTCCTCCCAGCGGGAGAAGCGCGTCGCCCGTCGTCCACCCGACGGGAATCGGAGCGCATTCGAGCGCCAGGCGCTCGACCGTGCCGTGACTAACGATGCTGGTGGACATATCGAGGACGAAATGCGGCGGCCCCGCCCGCGGGATACCGATCGCGATCGGGTTCGTCGCAAGCCGTGCCTCGACCGAGCCGTGGGGCGCGACCACCTGGTTGGCGCCCGAGTCGTTGGCGGCGAGGATCGCGATCATCCCTTCGGCGGCAGCGAGCTCGACGTAGTCGGCTAGGCGACCGAGGTGCCCGCACCGCCGCATCGTGACGACCGCGACGCCGTACAGGCGCGCGCGCTCGACCACCAACCTCGCGGCGTAGACACCCGCAACCTGGCCGAGCGCCTGGCAGCCGTCCAGAATGAGGGTCGAGCCGTCGTCACGTTCGACCCTTGGTCTCGCCGTCGGATCGACGCGGCCACTCCGGCAGCGGTCGCAGTAGACGCCGACGAGGCGGAGGCCGTGCGACCCGTGACCGGAAAGCTCGGCGCGAACGAGGTATTCGCCGACGCGACCGGCTGCCTCGGCCGGCACTCCACTCGACTCAAGAAGCGCGACTGCAAGATCCTCGAGGTCGGCGGGGAGCAGCCGAACGGTAGCCACCGATCCCCCTACCCGCCGGGCAATGTCTCGACGATGTACAGGTTCGCGGTCGTACCGCCGTCGACGGTCAGCTCGCTGCCGGTGATCGCGCTTGCGTCGTCGGAGGCGAGGAAGACGATCGCCGCAGCGATCTCCGCCGGGGTCGCCATGCGCCGTTGCGGAATCCGGGCGAAGTCTTTCGTCATGTACTCGTACATCGCGTCACCGACGTATTGGCGGGTGAGAGGCGTCGCCGTGTACCCCGGGCTGACCACGTTCGAGCGGATGCCGTGGCGGGCAAGTTCCGTCGCCATCGTCCTGCTGAGCCCGAGCAGACCGGCCTTCGAAGCGTTATAGGCAACCTGGTTCCCGTCTGCACCGTAGGCGTCGATCGACGAGATATGGACGATCGAGCCGCCCCCCGTGTCCGCCATCACGCGGGCGACGCGCTGGCCCATGAGGAAGCAGCCGGTCAGGTTGACGCCGATCACACGGCGCCACTCGTCGTCGGGGAAGTCGAGGAACGCGCAGTCGTGGTCGATCCCCGCGCAGTTCACGAGCACGTCGATGCGTCCAAACCGCTCGCGCGCAGCCTCCACCGCCGCGTCTACCGCCGCCGGGTCGGACACGTCGGCCGCAAACGCCCAGGCCTTTCCTCCAGCGGACGTTATGTCGGCCGCGACCGCGTCGATCTCCGCCGCCGTACGGGCAATCAGCAGGACGTCGGCGCCCTCCTGCGCGAACCGCCGCGCGGCGGCTTCGCCGATCCCCCTGCCGCCTCCCGCGAGGACGACCGCCTTCCCATCGAACCGATCCGTCCCCAACACCGAACTACCTCCGCGATCCCAGAAAGCAAACGTTTGCGACTCTAGAGCGCGCTGCCGCCGGAGGTCAAGACCCGCGTTCCGAGACCGACGAATCGATCGTCGCATGCGCGATCTCCTCCGGCTCCTCGTACCACTGCGAGCGGTCGCCGATCTTGGCACGGCTGCGCCAGCGAAGGCCCTTCGGCTCGGATTCGACCCGCTCCCAGAGCCGGGCGAGACGCTCGTCCATCAGCGCCCGGTCGGTCTCCTCGAGCGGGGCGACGGCGAGCCGCGCGCGCGCCGTCTCGACCGTCTGCCGGCTCGTCCGCCACAGCCCCCAGTCCGTCGCGAGCAAGCGTGCCACGTGTGCGCTGTTGACCGCGTTCTCGTCGTGATCGCCGACCTCGTGCTCGTAAACGATCGCCCAGATGTCGCGCAGGTCCTTCTCGTTCAGGTTGACGATCTGGAGCTTCGTCAGCAGCAGCTCGGCGAGCGGGACGGTCTCCTCGTCGAGGTGCAGGCGGTCGGCGATCGGGATCTCGTGGCACATGCGGAACTCGCCGACGAAGACGTCGAGCTGCCGTTCGTGCTCGAGGTCGTAGAACACGAGGCGCGTCGAGCCGTTCATCGCGTTGAACCGCTCGTTCGGCTGGTAGCCGAGCTCCTGCAACAACTGTGCAGCCACCCTGCCGTGTTTCCGCGTCGTCACGAGATCGATGTCCCGGTATGGCCGCGCCAGCCCTGGGTGCACCTCGCCGGCGGTGTGTAGATGGACGGCGACCCCGCCGAGGACGCGCAACGTCACCTGTTCCCGGTGCGCCTCGGCTATCACACGGCGCGCCTCTTCGACAATGTCCGGCCGGATCGACGTCACAGAGCAAACGTTAGCTCAGCCGAACTCGGGCCACTATCATCGCGGTCGCGCATGACTGATCGCGCCCGCCCTGCCCGCCTCGACGACGTCGCCCGAGTGGCGGGCGTCCACGTCTCTACCGTGTCAAGGGTGATCAACGGCCGCGGCGAGGTCTCGGTGCGACCGGAGACGCGCGAGCGGATCCTGGCGGCCGCGCAGGAACTGCAGTACCGGCCGAACGCGATCGCCCGTGGTCTCCGGCTCGCGACGACGGGAACGCTTGGCCTGCTCGTGCCGTCGCTTCGCAACCCCGTCAACTCGCCGATCATTCGGGGCGCCTTCGACCGGGCCTGGGAACGCAATTTCGTGCTCGTCCTCGCCGAGGACACGGGCGAGAGCGAGACGGCCGAGGCCGCCTACGAGCGCCTGGTCGAGGAGGGTCGGATCGATGGGCTGCTGATCCAGAGCGCCCGCATCGGCAACCCGCACCTCGACGCCTTCGCCTCCGGCCCCGTCCCGTGCGTCTTCATGGATCGCGCCCATCCGGGTAGCGACCGGAACGTGACGATGCGCGACGCTGACGCCGGACGGATGGTCGCAGAGCACTTCCTCGGCCTCGGCCACCGCTTCCTCGCCCACCTCGCGGGGCCGGTCGATCTCGACACCGTCGCCCGTCGCCGCGACGGTTTCGTAGAAGGCGCCCGCGCCCGAAGCACCGAGCCCCTGATCGTTCAGGCCGCGCTGAGCGAGGAGGCCGGCTACGGTGCGATGCGCGGTCTGCTCGACCAAGCTGCCGCGCCGACGGCGGTCTTCATCGCGAACATCAACCAGGCGCTCGGCGCAGTCGCTGCCGTTCGCGAGGCTCGGATCCGGGTGCCAGAGGAGCTCTCGCTCGTGTGTCACGACGACGATCCCGTCTGTGATTTCCTCGACACGCCGATCACAGCAGTGCGCATGCCCCTGCACGAGCTCGGGTCGACAGCCGTCGATGTCCTGCTTGATCAAGTCGGAGGTGGAGCGCCACGCAATGTCGTGGTCGAGGCCGAGCCGGAGCTCGTCTTCCGGCGCTCGACCGGGCCTGCGCCACGATGAGGATCTCGGCAGCGATTCTCGAGACTGTTGGCCACCCACTCCGGGTCGACGAGCTGGAGCTCGAGCAGCCCAGGCGCGACGAGGTACTCGTCAGGCTCCGCGCGTCGGGCATCTGCCGCAGCGACCTCTCGCTCCTGGACGGCAAGTGGCCTGCGCCGCTGCCGATGGTGCTCGGCCACGAGGGCGCCGGCATCATCAAGGAGGTCGGCGTGGGCGTCGATCCGGGCCGGATCGGCGAGTCCGTCGTCCTGACGTTCACTCCCGCCTGCGGACGGTGCCGCTTCTGCTTGCAGGGGCGCGTCAACTTGTGCATTGCGGCGGCGCAGGCCATGGACGGCGGCGTTCTCCCGGACGGAACGACGCGCCTGAGTCGAGACGGCGAGCCGTTGCATCATCTCGCGCTGGTCTCCTCCTTCGCCACGCACGCGGTCGTGCCCGCCAACGGCGCGATCCCCGTTCCCGCCGAGCTTGATCCGGTGCTCGCCTGTCTGCTCGGTTGCGGTGTGCTGACTGGGGTCGTGTCGGTCACCCGGCGCGCGAGCGTCCGACCGGGTGAGTCCGTCGCCGTGCTCGCCTGCGGCGGCGTCGGCCTGTCCGCCGTGCTCGGCGCCGCACTCGTCTCTGCGCACCCGATCATCGCGGTGGATCCGGTGGCCTCCAAGCGGGAGCTCGCGCTCCAGCTCGGTGCGACCCACGCGGTCGACCCGGCCGCCGAAGATCCCGTCGCGGCGATCAGGCAGATCGCGCCGGGTGGCGTCGACCACGCCTTCGAGGCGGTCGGTATCCCGGCGGTAGTGGAGCAGGCGTTCGCAGCGACCCGCACCGGCGGGACGACTGTGCTGATCGGCCAGCCCGCGCTCGGCGTCACGGCTGAGTTCCCGGTGTACGACCTGACGCAATTCGAGCACGACATTCTCGGTACGCACATCGGTGGCGCCACGCCCGCCCTCGATATCCCGCTGCTGGCGTCACTCGTCGTCGCGGGGAAGCTCGACCTCGCGCCGCTCGTCACCCACCGCTACCGGCTGGACGACATCAACGAGGCGATCGAGACGACGCGCTCAGGGACGGCCGGGCGGGTCGTGCTGGAGCTCGGGTGATCGTGCTCCGCTCCGACGGCGTGCTCGCACGCCTCGATCCCGTCCACGGCGGCGAGATCCTCGACCTCGTCGACCTCGAGACCGGGCGCCAGCTCCTCGGCCGTCCACCGTTCCCGTCGCTCGATCCCCTGCCGGGAGCCCTGGACGAAGATGCTTGGACCGACCGCTACCGCGGTGGTTGGCAGACGGTGACCCCGAACGCGGGCAGCGCGTGCACCGTGGGCGGCGAGCGACACGGGTTCCACGGCCGCGCGTCGAACGACCCCTGGCAGGTGGTCGAGCTCGGTGGCGCCTCGGCGACTCTGCGCTGGACCGGCCACGGGCTCGAGGTGACGCGACGCGTTGCCGCGAGCGGCGACCTGCTCTCGGCGGAGACCGAGTGGCTGGCGCTGCGCGACGACGCGGCGTTCCTAGACGTCGAGCATCTCGTCCTCGGGACGGAGCTGATCTCACCGGCAGCTACCGTGCACCTTCCCGGCGGTCGCGCCTTCGAGCTGTCGGAGACGACCGGGCCGGTCAGGGCTCCCGCCTCGGCCACAGGCTGGCCCGACGTCCTCCTGCTCGACGGCTCGACCGAGCGCGCCGACAGGATCTCGGTCGACGAGCCCAATGGCCGTTTCCTCGCCGTCGAAGAACTGCCCGAGGGCTGGTACGAGATCGTCAACGAGCGCACCGGCCAGGGTCTACGGGTGGAGTGGGACATCGCCGCCCTCCCGCACCTCTGGCTCTGGCGAGAGGTGCGCGCAAGCGGCGGACGCTGGCGTGGCCAGGCCGAGCTCCTGGGGCTCGAACTGGCCTCCGTCCAACACTCGCTCGGGCTCGAACGGGCGCTCGCCGAGAACCAGGCGGTGGTGCTCGCGGCAGGCGAGCGCTTCGTGAGCCGGGTTTCCGCCCACCCCTTCAGCTGGGGCCCCCCTTGACGCCGTCCGAGCCACGGTTTACGGTCGCTACGCAAACGATTTCGGAACGGACTGTGGGGCGTGCAATGGTGCTTGGGCGGGCAAGGAGACGGTCGGGCGGCTCGACTGCCGCCGACACGCTGTCGCTCTACTACGCCTCCGACGTCCACGGCTCCGACATCTGCTGGCGGAAGTTCCTCGGCGCCGGCCGTTTCTACGGTGTCCAGGCGCTCATCATGGGTGGCGACCTCACCGGCAAGGCGATCGTGCCGATCGCGATCGACGACGCAGGGGCCTTCACGGCGACGTTTATTGGCGAGACCCGGACGGGCACGACGCAGGCACAGCTCGACGAGCTCGTGTCCGCGATCCGCTTTAACGGCATGTACCCCTGGCTCGCCTCGGCGGAGGAGATCGCGCGCCTGCGCGAGGACGACGCAGCACGGCACGCTCTGTTCGAGGAGACGTTGCTCGCCGAGCTGCGCAGTTGGGTGGAGCTCGCCGACGAGCGGATGGAGGCGTACGGCATCGACGTGTACGTCATGCCTGGGAACGACGATCCGTGGTCGTGCGATGCTGTGCTCGAGGAGGCCAAGCACGTCCAGGCCTGCGACGGCCGGCTGGTTCGAGTCGGCCCGCACGAGATGGTCTCGTGCGGCTACGCGAACCCGACGCCGTGGCACACACCGCGCGAGCTCGACGAGGATGCGCTGTACGCCCTCGTCAAGGAGCTCGCGGACCAGCTGGAGGACCCCTCGACCGCGATCTTCAACTTGCACGTGCCGCCGTACGACTCGGGGCTCGACACGGCCAACGAGATGAACCCCGACCTCACGCTGAGGTACGTCGGCGGGCAGCCGTACCCGATCCCGGTCGGGAGTCACGCGGTGCGCCAGCTCATCGAGGAGTTCCAGCCGCTGCTGGCGCTCCACGGCCACATCCACGAGTCGCGAGGGGAGGCACGGATCGGCAGAACGCTCTCGATCAACACGGGCTCCGAGTACAACAGCGGCCATATCCACGGTGCTGTCGTCACCCTCGCGGGCTCCGACGTGCGTAAACACCAGTTCGTCACCGGCTAGGTAGCCCATCCTGAACGGAGGTTTCCTGTGAGTCAAGCGGAAGGAACACCGGCGGTCGGCAAGTCAGGGTTGTTCGCCCGGACGGCGACCGGCCTCGTACGCGGGGTGCCGCCCCGCTCGTCGCTGATCATCAACTTTATCCCGGGGCACCCGACCCAGACGATGGCGGCCGTGCTCTTCTTCGCCCTCGCAGTCGGGCCTGGTGGAAACCCGTTCCTGGCGATCCTCCTGGTCGTGCCGATGAGCCTCGCATTCTCGTATGCATTCGGGCTTCTGACGCAGATGATTCCCCGCTCTGGTGGGGACTACATGCTGGTCAGCCGCGTGATTCACCCGGCGGTCGGCTACGTCTCCGTCTTCTGCATGACGACAGCGGGGCTGCTCTCGAACGCCTTCTTCGGGTTGGCCGTCGTTACCGCGGGAATCGGCCCACTGTGTGTCGCCGTCGGCCTGATCGGTCATCACCCAGGCCTCGTGAGCTGGGGCAACCACATCACGACGAGCAAGGGCTGGATGATCTTCTTCGGCCTCCTGATGTTCGCCTTCGCCGGCGTGATGCAGCTATGGGGCTGGCGCTGGATCCTCCGACTTCAGAACATCTTCTTCTGGATGGTCACCGCGGCGCTCGGCGTCTGCGGCGTGATCGCGCTCTTCCAGTCGAAAGGCCATTTCGTCTCGAAGTTCAACTCCTTTGCGGAAGGGATCACACACAAGCCGGATGCATACGCGACGACGATCGCAACAGCAGTCAAGAACGGTGTCGCCGTGCACCCGAGCTTCTCGTTCAGCCTCACGATCCCGATCATCGCCGTGTTCGCGACGACCGCGATCTTCAGCTACTGGTCGAGCTTCGTCGGCGGCGAACTTCGGCAGGCCTCGACATTGAAGACTGCGAACAACATGGCTCTCGGCGGTGTGATTCCGCTGGTGCTCGTCGCCATCTTCACCGCGATCTTCTTCCATTCCTTCGGCAGCGACTTCCTTCGCGCCGCAAACGGCGGTGGGCTGCCCAGCGAGATAGCCGTGCCGGGCACGCCGTTCTTCTACTTGAGCTCGATCTCTGTCGGCTCGACGGCCTTCGCGATCGTCATCTTCGTGCTGTTCATCGTATTCTGGCCGTTGATCACGTACATCTCGACGTTGCAGCAGACACGGGCGATCTTCGCAATGTCCTTCGACGGCGTGCTGCCGAAGGGCGTCACGCGCGTCAACCGCCACGGCTGTCCCGACCTGGCGCTCCTCATCTCGCTGCTCGCCTCAGCTGCGGTGTTCGTGTGGGCGGTGTACAACTCGACCGGCTTCTTCCAAGTGCTCGTCTACGCGCTACTCGTCCAGCTCATAGCGATGGCTCTGGTCGGACTGGCGGGCGTGCTTGCACCGATACTGCGGCCAGAGCTTTACCGGGCGTCCACCTCGCAGAAGTCGTTCCTCGGCGTGGCGCTTGTGCAGATCGCAGGCGCTGGGGCGATCCTAACCGGCGTCTTCGTATGGTGGGCCTACCTCCACTACGACCAACTCGGAACGAACTCGAACCTTGGCAAGCTGTTCGTCTGGACGATCGGGCCGGCGGTGCTAGGGGCCGTTTTCTACTTTGTGGTAGCCGCTGTCAAGAAGACTCGCGGCACCGATATCACGCTCGTCTACCGGGAGATCCCGCCGGAGTAGGCAGCGATTCCAACGCGGGGGCGGCGCCGTGCCGCCCCCGCGTCCGGCCGGAAGGAGCCCGGAGTGAAAGCAGCCGTCGTCACCGGCGCAGCGATGGGGATCGGGCGCGCGATCGCAGCGCGGCTGATTGCCGACGACATCCACGTCGTCGCGCTAGACAGAGACGAAGCCGCGCTCCAGATCACCGCCGATGAACTCGGCGAGCACTACGAGCCGCTCGTCGGCGACGTGGGCGAGTGGGAAGCGCACGAGCGCGCCGCAGTTGCCGCGCAAGCCGCCGGCGACCTGCGCTACTGGGTGAACAACGCGGGCGTCGACTGGGTCGGCGGCGCGCACGAGATCGACATCAAGCACATCGAGCAGGGACTGCGTGTTCTCCAGCTAGGCCCGATGTACGGCTCGTGCGTCGCCGTGCGACGGATGCTTCCCGCCCGGGCGGGGTCGATCGTCAACATCTCGTCGATCCAGGGCATCACCGCCTTCCCGCGCTACTTCGTCTACGACGTGGCCAAGGCGGCGGTCCTGATGATCACCAAGTCGATCGCGGTCGACTACGGCCCGTTCGGAATCCGCTGCAACTCCGTTCTGCCCGGCTGCATCGAAACGCCGATGACCTACGCAACCCTTCCCTCGGACCTCGGGCGCGACGAGGCACTGCTGAGAGAGGGGCTGCTCGCGCCGATGCTTCGCGTGGGCCAGCCGGAGGAGATGGCCGAGGTCGCTGCGTTCCTCCTCTCCGACCGCGCTTCGTACGTGAACGGCGCGGAGATCGTGGCGGACGGCGGCGCTACTGCGCGCTGCTTCGCCTACCGACCACTCGACCCGGAGGAGGACTGATGCGACGGCTCGACGGCAAACGTGTTCTGGTCACCGGGGCGTCGAGCGGCATCGGCCGTGAGGTGGCAAACCGCTTCGCCCGGGAGGGCGCGAGGGTGGCCGTCGGCGGGCGTGATCCTGTGCGAGTGCAACGCACGGTCGATGAGATCGGTGCCGCTGCCGTGGCAGCGCTCGGCGACGTGTCGGAGCCCGGGAGCGCGCAAGCAGTCGTCGAAGGTGCTGCGGCGGCCCTCAGCGGTCTCGACTGCGTGATCAACAACGCGGGCATCGATGTCTCCGACTGGGTGCCCGTCCACGAATGGGATGTCGCGGCGTTCGACGAGATCCTGCGAGTCAACCTGCGCGGGCCGTTTCTCGTCGCGAAATACGCGATCCCGCATCTACTCGCAGCCGGCGGAGGATCGATCGTGAACATGAGCTCGGTCTGCGCGATCACCGTCTGGGCCGGCGACTGTGGCTACGACATCTCCAAGGCAGGCCTCAACATGCTCTCCGACCACATCGCCGTCGAATACGGGCCGCAAGGCATCCGCTCGAACAGCCTCATGCCCGGAGTGATCGAGACCGAGATGCACCGCTCGGTGATGGACTCGATGGAAGGTGGCGCCGAGATGGAGGCCGAGCTCCTGACGAAGCATCCGATCGGCCGCTTCGGCCGTGTCGAGGAGATCGCGGACGCCTGTGTCCTTCTGTGCGCGGACGAGGCCGGTTTCATGACCGGGGCGAACATCTCGATCGACGGCGCCTACAGCCGGGTGTGACGTGAAGGTCGTCGACGTCCGCACGCACGTGCTCCTCGATCCCGGCTTCGACGTCGACGCAACGAGCTCGGCGCAAGACACGGTCGTCGTCGAGGTGGTGACGGACGAGGGGATCGTCGGGATCGGCGAGACCGACCTGAACGCCTGGATCGCGCGTGCCTGTATCGAAGCGCCCGGGACGCACACGATGGATCGGGGGCTGAAGCAGATGCTGCTCGGCAAAGACCCCCTCGACCCGGAGCGAGTCTGGCAGGAGCTGTACGTGGGAAGCGCGATGTCCGGCCGGCGCGGCGCGGTAGTGCATGCGCTTGGCGCACTAGACATCGCACTGTGGGACATCTGCGGCAAGGCGGCAGGCGTGCCGTGTTGGCAACTGTGGGGCGAGGCGGCGCGCGACGAGCTGACGCCGTACGCGTCGCTCCAGCCCGAGGTCGACTCCTTCGATGCCTATGTCGAGTCGATGGTCGCCTGGGGGCGACGGGCGAAAGAGCTCGGCTTCCGGGCAGCGAAGTGCGAGGCGACGTTCTCCGGGCCGTACGCGCACAAGGGGCTCAGCGAGCCCGACGAGCGCATCATCGAGGTCGTCGCCGCGGTCCGTGCCGCCGTCGGCGCTGAGATGGACCTGATGGTCGACGTCCAGTACGCGTTCGACTCAGTCGAGCGCGCGCTGCGCTGTGCCGACGCGCTCGCCGAGCTCGACGTCTACTTCCTCGAGACACCGCTCTGGGTCGACGACCTCGACGGCTACGCAGAGCTGCAGCAACGGACCGCGGTTCGTATCGCACAGGGGGAATGGCTTTCGACGCGGCACGAATTCGCAGCGCTGATCGCCACCGGGATCGCCGTCGTGCAGCCCGATATCGGCCGCGTCGGCGGGCTCACGGAGGCCCGGCGGGTGTGCGACATGGCTGCCGCCGCCGGTCGGTTAGTCGTCCCGCACGCCTGGAAGACGGGAATCTCGGTCGCCGTCGCCGCGCAGCTTGCGATGGTGACGCCGCACATGCCGTTCTTCGAGTTCCTCCCAGCGGAGCTCTGCGAGTCAAGACTCCGAAAGGACCTGACCCACGACGAGCTCATCTTCGACGCCGGCACGCTACGCCCGCCCGCGCGACCCGGCCTCGGGGTCGAACTCGACCGCGACGCCGTAGCCGAGTTCGCTGCAGCCGCGGCTGCAGCTGCCTGAAACGCGCCTCAGCGGCTGATCACCACAGCACGTGCAGCCAGAACCTCGAGGTCGATGTCCCATCCGATCCCTGGCACCGAGGGGGCGTGAATCATCCCGTCGTGGTCGATCCCCGTTTCCTTTACGACGGGGTTGGTGAGCACCATTGACTCGTACCAGGTCGTGTTTCGGATCGCGCAACAGAGGTGGAGGTTCGGGAGGTCGCCTCCGTTACCTCGGCCTTCCGGCCGAAGGCATCCGCTAGGTGGGCGATCCTGAGGGCGAGGACAGCTCGCTCAGGTTCGCCCTCATGAACCTCGCTTTCGCTCCCGGCGCCCTCGTTCCAGCCCGACTGGCGCTCCCCGTCGAGCACGCGAAGCAACGATCTGCAGTCGAAGCGGGCTCGCAACCGTGAGCCAGCGCACTCCTCAGAAACGCCCTCGTCCACGGCCGTCGCGTCATAGTCTCGACTCCGGAAGTCACACACGGCGACGATTTCGAATAGCGACCTCTCGGCCATTCCTTTCAGCAGGCTTCGGAGAGAGCAAGGCCCTGAGCCCGAGCGAGTAAGTCGAGCCTCGAATCCGACTCGGGGTCGAGCGTGAGCGGCTTCTCGCGCAGGACGGGCTTGCTCGCGTTCAGAGCCGCGGTGACGATCTCGTCGTGTCTATTCGTCGAGGCCGCGATGACGACCGCATCTACCTCGTCGCGTGCGAGCGTGCGCGCAAGCTCCTCGTCGGCCGGGACGCCGGTTGGTGCCACGGAGGCGGCCACGCCGGGGACGACGTCGCACACGGCACGAAGCTCGACCGCCCGCGTCGGCGCCAGCGCGGCAAGCTGGGCGCGACC
>JAYUAK010000403.1:0-16588 GCA_043741335.1 Actinomycetota bacterium | reverse complement strand
GCAGCTCCTTACCGATCAGGCGGGGCAGCATCGCGGAACGCGTCGGACTGTCGACCGAACCGACGAACGCATGGATGGCGGCCGCCGCGTAGATCAGGCCGATAGGTGGGTGGCCGGCGATCGCGCCGCCGAGCAGGATGGCCGCTCCGACGGTGTACGCAACCTGTGCGTACATGAGCGTTCGACGACGGTCGTGCGCATCGATGAACGACCCGCCGACGAGCGTTCCGGCGAAGAGGGCCACCAGACCGGAGAGGCCCACGAAGCCGACCGCCGCCGTCGAGTGTGTGAGCTCCGTGACCTGGACATAGATGGCGACGCGCGCGAACTGGTAGCCCAGCTCCGAGATGAACCCTCCAGCGAAGAGCAGGCGAAAGTCACGCGACACCTTGAGCGGCGTCAGGTCGATCGCCATGCGCCGAACCCACGAGCCGCGACCTGGAGGTGGCACCGATCCATCCGAGGGCGTCGTCACGCCCCGGACGTTAGCAACCCGAGGTGTAGGCGACCCCTAGCCCGTTGCCGCGCCGATCGCTTCTTCGAGCACGTTCATCCCGTCCTCGAGGAGCGCGTCGTCGATCGTGAGTGGCGGCAACAAACGCACGACGTTCCCGTAGGTGCCGGCCGTGAGCACGATAACGCCGTTCTCCAAGCAGCGCCTGGCGATGGCGTTCATCACGTCGCCACTCAGCGGTTCCTTCGTTCCTCGGTCACTCACCAGTTCGATCGCGCACATCGCGCCACGACCGCGCACGTCGCCGACCACGGGGTAGCGATCGGCGTACGAATGGAACCGCGCCATGATCGTCTGGCCGAGCGCGCGCGAGCGTTCGAGCAAGCCCTCGCGTTCGATCTTGTCGAGCACCGCGAGCCCTACCGCCGCAGCGATCGGATTGCCTCCATAGGTTCCACCCAGTCCACCAGGGTGCACGGCGTCCATCAGATCGGCGCGGCCCGTCACCGCCGAGATCGGGAAGCCGGCGCCGAGTGACTTCGCCGTCGTGACCATGTCCGGCACGATGCCTTCGTCCTCGATCGCGTACCAGCGGCCCGCGCGGCCCATCCCACTTTGGATCTCGTCGGCGATGAACACGATCCCGTGCTCAGCGCAGAAGTCCGCGAGCCCTTTCAGGAATCCCGGAGCCGGCACGATGAACCCACCTTCGCCCTGGATCGGCTCGACCAGGACCGCGGCGATGTTCTGTTCGCCGATGTGCTTGTGCATCTCGTCGAGCGCGTAGGCGAGCGCTTCCTCCGCGCAGTGCTCCGGACCACTCGGCCACCGGTACGGATAGGCCATCGGCAGGCGATAGACCTCCGGGGCGAACGGCGCGAACCCTTGCTTGTACGGCATCACCTTCGCGGTGAGCGTCATCGTGAGGAGCGTCCGTCCGTGGAACGCGTGATCGAAGCAGACGACCGCCTGACGACCCGTGGCGTAGCGAGCGATCTTGACCGCGTTCTCCACGGCCTCGGCGCCCGAGTTCGCGAAGAACGTCTTCTTCGGGAAGTCACCGGGGGTGAGCGCGTTCAGGCGTTCGGCGAGCTCGATCGTCGGCTCGTTGGCGGTAACGCCCGACGTATGGGTGTCGCGTTCGAGCTGGCGCTTCGCCGCTTCGATCACCTCTGGTACCGAGTGGCCGATGTTCAGGACCGCGATCCCCGTGGCGAAGTCGATCAACCGGTTGCCGTCGACGTCCTCCACCATGGAGCCCGAAGCCCGCGCGGCGACGATCTCATGGATCGCCGGAAACGCCGATGGCATGGCCGCGCCGCGCCGCGCGATCCACTCCTTCGATCGCGGACCGGGGATCTGAGTCACGATCTTGCGCTCCTGCGGGATGTCCATCACGCGTCCTCCTCGTGCGGTGTCGTGCGTTCAGGCTACCCGTGACGACCGGTCGTCTCCGGCTCTCGATCGACCGAAGCACGCCGGTTCTTTGTACGAACCGTCCATGGGGTGGAGCGGAATCGGAGCACCGGCGGCTGTTCGCCTATCCGACCCGTACAATCCCGCGCATGACCGTCAGCGTGAACGACATCCTCGGCGTCCCCGGTATGGCCCTGCGCCTGGTCGCGGGTGCTGAGGAGACATCTCGTCCCATCCGCTGGGTCCACGTGAGTGAGCTGGAAGACCCGACGCCGTGGTTGAAGGGCGGCGAGCTGCTCCTTACGACCGGGATGGGCGTCGGCGCGACGCCGGCCAAACAGCGCGCCTACGTGAAGCGCCTGGCCGAAGCTGGTCTCGCCGGTCTCGGCTTCGGGCTCGGGTTCTCCCACGACAAAGTCCCTCGTGCGCTCGTGACGGCGGCAGAGCAGGTCGCGTTCCCCGTGTTCGAAGTCCCGTATCCCGTGCCGTTCATCGCGATCACCGAGGCGGTGTTCACGAGGATCCTCGCCGAGCAGTACGAAACCTTGCAGCGCGCGGTTGATGCGGAGCACATCTTGACCCGCGCAGTGATGGAGGGCGCGGGCATCGAGGGCATCGCGGCGTCGCTCGCCGACGTCACGAAGGGGTGGGCAGCGTTGCTGGATCTGCACGGGATCCCGCTTGCCGCCACGTCTCGCGCCGCAACCGCGCGTGCGGATCGCGTGTGGGACGAGATCCAGTCCGCTCGCCCCGAGGGGACGAGCTTCAGCATGTCGTTCGTCGACAAGGGTCATCACGTGTGGGTCCAGCCGGTAGGAGCTCATGGTCGGGTCGAGGCGTTCTTGGCCGTGGGGAAACCCGAGCAGCCCAGCCAGCTCGACCGGATCATTGCCGGGCACGCGCTCTCGTTGTTCGCGATCGAGCTGGCGAAGTCGCGCGCCGTTGCCGACGCCGAACGCCGGCTCCAGGGCGATTTCTTCGACGAGTTGGCAGCCGGCGCGGTGTCGGCGGCCGACGCCGCTCGTGGGCTCGCTCGTTTCGGATTCGCGCGTGATGGGCACGTGGTGGGCGTGGCGCTCGAGGGCGGAGACGCCGACGCGCTCGTGCGCGTCGCGGAAGACCACGGCTCCCGCGCAGGCGGTGGGTTCCTGGTTTCGCGCCAAGGGGACGGTGTGTCGTTGCTGCTCCCCGCCGATCCGCCTCCGGAGCTGGAGGAGCTCGTGAAAGCGCTGGGCGTGCGAATCGACGCCGAGCTGCGCGGAGGATCGGGGAGCGCCGTGGAACCGGCCGACGTGGGGCGAAGCCTCCGCGAGGCGCACTACGCGCTGCAGGTGTGCCGCCTGGAAGGGTGGACCTCCGCGGGGTTCGAGGATCTCGGCACGTACCGGCTCTTGTTGTCGATGGCGGACCCCGGCGCCCTGAGGGCGTTCGCCGATTCCTTGCTGGGGCCGCTCGACGCCTACGACCGCGATCAGCGCGGCGAGCTGCTGTCCTCTCTGCAAGGGTTCCTGCAGCACAACTCTCGATGGGAGACTGCGGCAGCCGAGCTGTTCGTGCATCGGCACACGCTCCGCTATCGGATGCGCAAGGTCGAGGAGCTCACCGGCCGGGACCTGTCTAGCTCGTTCGACCGGATGGAGTTCTGGCTCGCGCTGCGGGCCCGGGATCTGATGGTGGCCGACGCCGACGCTTGAGGGAGCCTTGTCCCCTCCGGTAGAGCGGACCGGCCCGCGCTGGCCCGAACGGCGGATGGCTCATCCCGTCCCGAACGGGGCATACTGGCGGCCTGAAATCGGTTCAGTGGAGTCCGGTCCCGTCACCAAGGAGGGGGAGCGATGGCTGACAGCTACCAGATGTTCATCAACGGCGAGTGGGTGAACTCGTCCGACGGTGGAACACGCGACGTGATCAACCCGGCGACCGGCGAAGTGATCGCCAGCGTGCAGGAGGGGACGGCCGAAGACGCCAACAGCGCCGTCGCCGCCGCGAAGACGGCGTTCGAGACCTGGTACGACTCCACCCCGAAGGACCGTCAGGTCGCGCTGCTGAAGCTGGCCGACCGGATCGAGCAACACGGCGAGGAGCTCATCAAGCTCGAGGCGCTGAACGTCGGCAAACCCTACGCGGTCACCATGTCCGAGGAGCTGCCGCCGATCGTCGACAACATCCGGTTCTTCGCCGGCGCGGCACGCATGCTCGAGGGACGTTCGGCCGGCGAGTACATGGCGGGGTTCACGAGCTTCGTCCGGCGTGAGCCGATCGGCGTTGCCGGCTTGATCGCCCCGTGGAACTACCCGCTGATGATGGCGATCTGGAAGATCGGCCCGGCGCTTGCCACCGGTAACTGCGTCGTGCTGAAGCCGTCAGAGCTCACGCCGCTCACCGCACTCAAGATGGCCGAGCTCGCGGCGGATCTGTTCCCACCCGGCGTCTTCAACGTGGTGACCGGCGACGGACTGCCGGTCGGGGACGCGCTGGTGCGTCATCCCGACGTGGGCATCGTCTCGCTCACTGGCGACGTCAACACCGGCAAGTTGATCCACACGAACGCGTCGGAGACCTTGAAGCGCACGCACCTCGAGCTCGGTGGCAAGGCGCCGGTCATTATCTTCGACGACGCCGACATCGCCACGGCCGTCGAATGGGTGAAGATCGCCGGCTACTTCAACTCCGGTCAGGACTGCACCGCGGCGTGCCGCGTCCTGGTGGGTCCCGCGCAATACGACAACGTGTTGGCGGAGCTCGTCCCCGCGGTCCAGTCCATCAACATGGGGGATCCGTTCGACGACGCGACCGAGGTTGGCTCCGTGATCTCCAAGGAGCAGCTTGAACGCGTCGAAGGGTTCATCGAGCGCGCGGAGAGCGCGGGCGGCAAGGTCCTCACCGGCGGCAAGGCTATGGATCGCGACGGATACTTCTACGAGCCCACGGTCGTCGCCGACGTCGCGCAGGATGCCGAGATCGTCCAGAAGGAGGTCTTCGGTCCGGTCGTGACCGTTCAGCGGTTCACCGACGAGGATCAAGCGCTCGCCTGGGCGAACGGCGTCGACTACGGCCTGGCGTCCTCCGTGTGGACGCGGGACGTGGGCCGTGCGATGCGGATGGCCCGCCGTTTGCAGTACGGGTGCGTCTGGGTGAACACGCACATCCCGCTTACCCCGGAGATGCCGCACGGTGGCTACAAGCAGAGCGGCCACGGGAAAGACATGTCCGTGTACGCACTCGAGGACTACACGAACATCAAGCACGTGATGGTGTCACTGGACTAGTAGGTAGTCTGTGACGGACTAGATGGTCACGCTGGCGCGCGCCAGTGCACGAACGAGGCCGAACAGCGAAAGAGGTGATCCCCCGATGAGCACGAGACCTTTCCTGGTGAACGGGGACTGGCGGACGGGCGAAGGCACGTTCGAAGTCAAGAGTCCGTTCGACGACAGCGTGGTCGCAGAGATCGGCGTTCCCACCGACGCCGACGTCGAGGAGGCGGCGGCCACCGCGCACGAGACGTTCAAGACCTCGCAGCACCTCCCGATCCACGCGCGGTCTGAGGCGCTCGATCACATCTCCAAGCGCCTGTCCGAGACGATCGACGAGAACGCCGAGCTGATCGCGCGTGAGGGCGGCAAGCCGCTCAAGTGGGCGAAGGTCGAAGCCACGCGGGCGGTCTCCACGTTCCGATGGGCCTCCGAAGTGATCCGGCACGGCAACGACGAGATGATGCGTCTGGACACCGAGGCAGCGCTGGGGTCGCGGATGGGTCTGTTACGGCGGTTCCCGATCGGTCCGGTGCTCGGCATCACGCCGTTCAACTTCCCGCTGAACCTGGTGGCGCACAAGGTCGCTCCGGCGCTCGGCGTCGGCGCGCCCATCGTGGTGAAGCCGGCGTCGTCCACCCCGATCGGCTCGCTCCGCCTGGCGGAGTTCTTCGCGGAGACGGACCTGCCGAAGGGCATGTACCAAGTGCTCCCGGTCCGCTCGAAGGTGGCCGACGGCATGGCGCGCGACGACCGGTATCGCAAGATCTCGTTCACCGGCTCGGCGGAGATCGGTTGGTACTTGAAGAACCTCGACCCGAAGAAGAAGGTCACGCTCGAGCTCGGTGGGAACGCGGGCGTCATCGTGCACTCCGATGCCGATCTGGATCACGCGGCGGCGCGGATCGCGTTCGGCGGCTACTACCAGGCCGGGCAGAGCTGCATCAGCGTGCAGCGAGTGCTGGTGGCATCCGAGGTCTACGACGAGTTCGCGATCCGGCTGGTCAAGCAGATCGAAAGCCTGAAGGTCGGCGATCCCATGGATCCGACCGTCGACGTCGGACCGGTGATCGACCGGGGCGAGGTCACTCGGATCGGCGAGTGGGTCGCGGAGGCCGTCGCGCAGGGCGCCGAGCTCCTGACGGGCGGGACCGGGGAAGGTCCGATGTTCCAGCCGACCCTTCTCTCGCAGACGACGCCGCAGATGAAGGTTCGCTGCGAAGAGATCTTCGGTCCGGTCGTCACGATCAGTCCGTACCAAACGTTCGAAGAGGCGCTCGCCGAGGTCAACAACTCGAAGTACGGCCTGCAGGCGGGCGTGTTCACGAACGACATCAATCGGGCGTTCGAAGCGCACAGGACACTGGAGGTCGGCGGCGTCATCGTGAACGACGTGTCGGCGTTCCGCGCGGATCAGATGCCGTACGGAGGTTCGAAGGACAGCGGCTTCGGTCGCGAGGGACTGCGCTTTGCGATGGAGGAGATGACCGAGCCGCGGATCATGGTCCTGTCGCACGTCCCGCTGTAGCGCACAGGCCGCACGGTACGCTGGCGGAGCGTCGGACGCGGGAGCGGTAGCGTTGCGGATCCTGGTGGTGGAGGACGAAGAGCGATTGGCCGCCGCCGTCCGGCGAGGACTCGAGGCGGAGGGCTTCGCAGTGGATGTCGCGTTCGACGGGAACGACGGGTTCGAGCTCGCGAGCTCGAACGAGTACGACGCGATCATTCTCGACATCCTCCTTCCCGGCCAGAACGGCTACCGCGTCTGTTCGGAGCTCCGCGACGCTGGGAACTGGGCCCCGATCCTCATGCTCACGGCCCTGGACGACGAGCTCGATGAGGCCGAGGCGCTCGATTGCGGCGCAGACGATTTCCTATCGAAGCCCTTCTCGTATGTCGTCTTGCTAGCGCGGCTCCGCGCATTGCTGCGGCGAGGAGCTTCGCCGAGGCCCGTCGCCCTCGAGGTCGGTGACCTTCGGCTCGATCCAGCCGCCCATCGATGCTGGAGGGCCGAGATCGAGATCGCACTGACGAGCAAGGAGTTCTCGCTCCTGGAGTACTTCATGCGGCACCCCGGCCAGGTTCTGGCCAAGGCGAGGATCCTCGAGCACGTCTGGGACTTCGCGTTCGCGGACTCCTCGAACGTGGTGGAGGTGTATGTCGGATACCTCCGCAAGAAGCTCGACGCGATCTCCGGCGGGCCCACCATCGAAACGGTTCGCGGTGCCGGCTATCGGCTCGTCACGGAGGGGTGACGTCATGTTCCGGATGTTCGGATCCGTACGCGTCCGCACGACGCTCGCCGCCACGGTCGCGGTTGGGATCGCGGTGGCCCTCAGTGGCATCGGCCTGGTCACGACCTTGGAGCATTCGCTGAGGGCGGGAGCCAAGAACACGCTCGAGCAGCGGATGGGCGACCTCGTCGCCCTTTCGGTCTCGGGAAGCCTCGCGGAGCATCTGACATCGGCCGGTCAGCTGGGCACGGTGGTCCAGGTGGTCGACGCCTCGGGGCAGGTGGTGGCCGAGAGCAGCCCTCCCTTGAGCCGGCCGATCGGCAGGTACCGCGCTCCGGGGACTCCTCCGACCGCGTGGAGCCAACGGCTCACGCCCGACGACGAGCTCTATCAGATCCTCGGAACGTCTGCGTCCTCGCCCACGGGTCCCGTCACGATCTACGCAGCCTCGTCCCTCGAGGCCTCGTCGGACAGTGTGACGAAGCTGAAGAGTGAGCTCGCGATCGGACTGCCGCTCCTCATCGCGGTCGTCGCCGTCATCTGTTGGGTGGTCGTCGGTCGCGCGCTTCGGCCCGTGGAGGCCATCCGGACGCAGGTGGCTGAGATCGGCGCCATCGCACTGGACAGGCGCGTGCCCGAGCCGAGCGTCGATGACGAGATCGGCCGCCTCGCCCGTACGATGAACGAGATGCTCGCCCGCCTGCAGGCATCGTCGGAGCGGCAGCGCCGCTTCGTGGCCGATGCGTCCCACGAGTTGCGAAGCCCTCTCGCTTCGTTGCGGACGCAGATCGAGGTGGATCGGGCCTACGGTCCAGGAGACGAAGCGCGCGAGGTGGCGATCTCGAACCAGCTCGCCGAGGTCGATCGGATGCAGAACCTCGCCAGCGACCTCCTGCTCCTCGCGCGAGCGGACGAGCGCAGGTTGGTGTCGCGCACGAAGGTCGTTGAGCTCGACCACATCGTGCTCGAGGAAGCGAACCGTCTGGTCCTTCCCGAACATGTGCGCATCGACACCTTCCGCGTGCGGCCTGCGAGTGTGCGCGGTGACCCGGATGCTCTTGCGCGCGTGGTGAGGAACCTCCTGGACAACGCGGTGCGTTTCGCCCGATCACGTATCGACGTTGCGCTGTTCCCCGCGGATGGCCGCGTTCGATTGACGATCTCCGACGACGGTCCGGGGATCCCGGAGGATGCCAGGGAGTTGGTGTTCGAACGGTTCCGGCGATCGGATGAAGGGAGATCGCGCAGTTCCGGCGGCGCCGGTCTCGGTCTCGCGATCGTTCGAGAGATCGTCGTCGCCCACGGTGGACTCGTGCGCATCGAGGATCGAGGTTCCGGGGCGTGCTTCGTGATCCTCCTTCCCTCCGACGGTGCCGCCGGCGGGGCGAAGACTCCGGGCTAGCAGTTCTCGACCTCTCTCGTTCCTCAGGGTGTTCTTATGCGGCGCTCTCTACCGTCGCGGCATCATCAAGGAGAGGAGACGAAGATGAAGCGCTCGCTCTATGCAGCCGCCACGCTCACCGTCTTGGCGTTGGTGCTGTCGGCATGTTCAAGCGGAGGCTCGAGCGGAGGCTCCACCGGATCAGGCACCACAGGTGCGACCGGCGGATCTTCCGTGCCATCGACGAGCACGGGACCGACGGGCCCGACCCCGACCGCGGTGCCGACCCTTCCACCTTACTCGGTGAACATTAACCCGGCGGACTTCACCAACGTGGTGACGAACCCGTACTTCAAGCTGACGCCGGGCAGCACGCGCACATACGCGGGGACCAAGGACGGCGTGCCCCTCCAGGCCGTCTTCGAGGTGCTGAAGCAGACGAAAACGATCATCGGCGTGAAGTGTGTCGTTGTGCAGGACACCGTGACGCTGAACGGTTCTCTCGAAGAGAAGACGCTCGACTGGTTCGCACAGGACTCGAAAGGAAACGTCTGGTACTTCGGGGAAGACTCGAAGGACTACAAGAACGGCGCCGTGGTGGGCACGACGGGAACATGGTTGTCGGGCGTGAACGGCGGACAGCCGGGCATCGTGATGCAGGCGGCGCCGACGCCTGGGGCGCCGTATGTGGAGGAATACCTGCCAGGGGTCGCCGAAGACCACGCGCAAGTGCTGAAGTCGACCGCGTCCATCACCGTTCCCACCGGTAGCTACAAGAACGTCGTCATCACGAAGAACACGAACCCAATCGACCCGAGCTTGGTCGAGCACAAGTGGTACGCGCCCGGTATCGGCATGGTGTACGAAGTGAAGAAGTACGGAGGGAGCCACATGGAGATCGAGCACCTCGTGAAAGTGACGGGACTGTAGGGTGTCGATGAGCTCGCGAGCCGACACATCAGTCGTGGCCAAAGGCCTGTTCCACATCTACCGTGAGACGGAGGTGGAGACCGTCGCGCTCCGCGGGGTGGATCTGACGCTGCGGCCGGGAACGTGGACGAGCCTGATGGGACCCTCGGGCAGCGGCAAGAGCACGCTCGTCCACGTGCTGGCCGGATTGCTCGAACCGAGCGGCGGCTCGGTCCACATCGATGGTCAGGACATCACGCGTCTGCCCGAGGCGGAGCGGACCGGGATGCGGCGGCGTCTCATCGGCCTGATCCTGCAGCGGGACAACCTCCATCCGCGTCTGGACGCGGCGACGAACATCGCCCTCCCGTTGCAGCTGGAAGGTCGTCCTCGTCGCGAGATCCGAGCCCGGGTCGACCAGCTCCTGGAGCAGGTCGGGATCTCCGACATGCGCAAGCGGGCGCCCGGTCAGCTGTCGGGCGGCGAGGCGCAGCGCGCCGCGATCGCGATCGCCCTCGCGGCGAGTCCTCGCTTGTTGATCGCCGACGAACCAACCGGCGAGCTGGACGAAGCGACCGCGAGCAATGTGTTGGATCTCTTGGAGGATGCGCGGTCCGAGGAGGGAACGGCCATCCTCACGGTGACACACAACCCGTTGGTCGCCGAGCGGGCCGACCACCGATTCATCATGCAGGATGGGACGATCCGCCATGACTCCTGAAACCATCGCTGTCGAAGCCGTCGGACTGACCCGGATCCACACGGCCGGTGGCGATCAGGTGCGGAGCCTCCATGACGTCTCGATCACCGTGGCACGCGCTGAGGTGGTCGCAGTGATGGGACCGAGCGGCTCCGGCAAGAGCACCCTCCTGTACCTGCTCGGTGGGCTCGATCGTCCCGACGCGGGATGGGTGAAGATCGACGGTATCGATTGGGAGACGCTGTCTGAGCCGGCAAGGTCGTCGTTCCGACGCGGTGCCTGTGGGTTCATCGTTCAGGGGCAGGCGCTCCTCCCGCAAGCCACCGCATCGGAGAACGTGGAGACCCCTCTGCTCCTCGGCGGCGTCGACGAGGACGTGCGGACCGCGCGGACGATGGAAGCTCTGGCCCAGGTCGGACTGGCGGACCAAGCCGCGAAGCTCCCGGACCAGCTGTCGGGAGGACAGCAACAGCGCGTCGCGATCGCCCGCGCGCTCGTGACGGATCCCGCCGTCCTCTTGGCGGACGAACCAACGGGCAGCCTCGACTCGGAGGCGGCCGAGGAGGTGACGAAGCTGCTCGTGGGCGCCGCTCGCGAGCGCGGCGCGGCCGTCGTCCTCGTCACTCACGACCCGTCGGTGGCCGGCCACTCGGACCGCATCGTCGCGCTTCGCTCCGGCCGTCTCGACGACACCGACGATCTCCGAGGGGCCTCCATCGGAGCCGACCGATGATGCTGTCGTTCGTTGCGCAGAGCATCCGACGCGCGCCCCGTCGTGCCGTTCTGGCCGCCCTTGGCGTGGCGTTCCCGGTCGCGATCCTCGCTGCCACCCTCTTCTACGTTGACACGGCGGTCCTGTCGATGACCCAGACCGCCCTCCTTCCGGTCCAGGTCGAGATGCGGGCCCTCGCCATGTCGATGAGCGTCGACACAGCCGCTATCGATCAGACACTGCTGGCCAACCCGGCGGTGACGAAGGTGGATCGATTCGCGGCCACGGATGTGGTCGTCGGCACACCGGGGACCTCCGGACGCGTGACGGCGAGGCTCTTCGCGATCGATCCGTCGTACGCGAAGGACCACCCGTGGGTGCGGATGGTGAGCGGGTCGGTTGGAGGCGGTGCGGTACTGGACGAGTCGTTGCGCGCAGCCCCCGGATTCGCGAACGCCTCGACCGTCTCCCTCGAACTTCTCGTCAACGGTCCGCCGCTCAACCTCTCGATACCCGTGACCGGGACCGCCGACCTTCGTGGGGCTGCCGCGACCTGGTTCGCGATTCCGACCGGACCTGTCAAGGGCGACGTCGCCGCTGTGCCCCGTGCGATCGTCATCGACTACTCGACGTTCGAACGTTCGGTGCTGCCCGCGCTCGAGAAGGTCTTCGGTACGAGGAACCCGATATTGGATCCGGGGTTGACCGACTTGGCGCCCGTGAGCATCGAATCCCACATCAGCGTCAGTCATTCGGCGTATCCCAATGATCCGGGGAGTGCGGCGCGCTGGTCGGCAACGCTTCGCCGCGTGCTGGAGCGGTCGGTGACGCCGGGCTCGATCGTGGTCACCGACAACGCTACCGAGGTGCTTGGGTTGGCGCGCACCGACGCCACGGCCGCGAAGATCCTGTTCGTCCTGCTCGGCATCCCCGCGGTGTTGGTCGCGATCGCGCTCGGGTTGGGTGCGGAGTCCGCGCTCGCCGAGGCGTACCGACGCGAAGAAGCGCTCCTTCGCCTGCGGGGAGCCACCAATCGTCAGATCACACGATTGGCTGCGATGGAGGCGATCCCGGCGACAGTCCTCGGGCTCGCGATCGGCCTGCTGGTCGGCCTGGCCGCCGCCAGCGCCGCGACGGGTTCGGCGATCTGGCGGGCGCTGACACCGGGGCAGATCGTCTCGTCGTCGCTCATCGCGGTCGCCGTCGGCGTCCTCACGATGGCGGTGCGCTTGATCCGGCTGGCCCGGACGAGCCGTCGCCAGCACGTCGTCCAACAGCGCCGCATGCTCGAGCGCCGATGGGCTCCCGCCTGGCTCCGCGCCCGCCTGGACCTGGTCTCTATCGTCGTCGGGCTGGCCATCCTGGCGCTGTTCGTTCGCTCGGGCGGGCTCAAGCAGACGCCCATCGAGGGTCAGACCGTCGCCCTCTCGTTCTATCTGCTTCTGGCACCGATCGCGCTCTGGCTCGGCTGCACGCTCCTGATCTTCCGCGGCATGCTGGGCCTGTTCCTCAGCCGGTCGCAACCCGATCGCTCGCAGCCGCTCCGGTCGTGGAACCGGGCCGCGCGCGTCTGGTTGGCGCGCCGCCCGGCTCGCACCGCGGTGGCCATGGTGCTGGCAGCGCTTGCGGTGGCGTTCGGCACGCAGGTGGTCGCGTTCGTCGCCACCTATCAAGCGGCGAAACAAGCGGATGCCCAAGCCGCGTTCGGATCCGACCTACGTCTTACTCCGGCCGTCGCCGACAGCCTCACGACCCTTCCGTCCCTCGGTCCGGATGTTTCGGGCGTGAGCTCGTTCCACCTCATCCCCGTACGCGCGGGCACCGACCGGAAGACCATCCTGGGGATCGACGTCGGCTCGTTCTCGCAGGCGACGACGAGGGCGCCGACCATCCTGTCCGGCCAGGGTGTCGCCGCGCTGGCCTCCGACCCTTCCGGCATCCTCGTGGCGAACGAGATCGCACAGGATTTCTCTGTGCGGCCGGGAGACACGCTTACCCTCACGACCTTCCCAGACGACCTGGACAAGAGTCGGAACTACACCTTCCATGTCCTCGGCATCTACCGCTCGTTCCCGCCCACGCTTCCGGCGACCGAGATGGTCGCGAGCTCGACATCGATCGCGTTCCCGCCCGGCTACCTCCCTCCGCCGGACTTCTACCTGGCCAAGGTTGCCCCTGGGACGTCGCCGACGGCGGCGGCGGCCTCGATCCGCGGTGGTGCGGTCGGCAAGGACTTTTCGGTGGCCACGATCGGAGGCCTGTTCGAATCGAACCAACGGACCCTGGCGTCCTTGAATCTCGGCGGGCTCAGCCGACTCGAGGCCGTCGCGGCGGGACTGGTCGCCGCGGTGGGCATCGCGGTGCTGGGTGCATTCCTCGTGCTGGAGCGGCGGCGGGAGTTCGCGATCCTGCGGACGATCGGGGCGAATACCAAGCAGATCCTCACCGGCCCCGCGTTGGAGGGGATCATCGCCGTCCTCGGGAGCCTCCTGATCGGTATCCCCGTTGGACTCGGTCTGAGCGTCCTCGCGGTTCGGGTCCTCGTGCTGTTCTTCACACTTCCGCCGCCCGTGTTGCGCGTGCCGTTCGGCGCACTCGTCGAGTTGATCTTGTTCGTCGCGGCGGCATCCGCGGTAGCGCTCGGGGCCGCACTCCTGGCCGTGACCAGGGTTCGCGCCGCATCCGTCCTCCGGGAGCAGTGAGATTTCACCCGGCGTTTCGTACCGGCTTCAGCGTTCCTTCATCTTCCGCGCCGTAGCGTCCGTACCAAGGAGGTTCGACATGCGTGATGACCGAACGCGCCGGGCTCGCGTGGGACGAAGGCACCGATCTGCGGGAACGCTGTTCGGCGTCGTCGTGGTCGCCACGCTCCTGGGGGGCGCATGTACCGGCGCGCGACCCTCCGGCTCAAGCGCTGGGCCGTCGTTTTCGCTCAGCCCCGGCACTGGATCGCCGGGCACTGCGATGATCCCACAGCCCTCTCTCGACAAGCTGAATGCGCGCACTCGACGAAGGCTGGCGCCCGATGGTCGACGGGTCGATCTGGCCATCGCGTCGTTCTCGGATCCCACGAACATCACGAACCCGCTCTTCCCGATCCATGAGCTGACGTCGGCGGTCCTCGTCGGCAAGCTGCACGGTCAACCGTGGAGAGCCGAGACCACGCTCCTTCCCGATACCAAGACCGTCTCGTGGAACGGGCAGCCGGTCGAGACGCTGCAATCCCAGTTCGTCGCCTATCTCAACGGCCGCATCTTCGAGGTCGCGGTCGATCTGTACGCCCAGAGCGATGACGGATCGGTCTGGTACTTCGGCGAGGATGCATTCACCTACGATCGTGGCCGTGTCGCCAACACCGAGGGCACATGGCTCGCGGGCGTGACCGGGCCCCCGGCCATGATCATGCCCGGCCACCCACACGTGGGAGATGTATACCGAGCCGAGAACATCCCCGGCCTCGTGTTCGAGCAAGTGACCGTGAAGCAAGTGGGGGTGACCGTCAACGGCCCCCTCGGACCCATCTCCGGAGCCATGGTCGGCCAGGAGCTTCACATGGACGAGGTCCGACTCGAGAACAAGTTCTTTGCTCCCGGGTACGGCGAGCTCTTCTCGGGCTCCGGTTCCACGTTCGAGGCGAACGCTCTCGCCGTCCCGGCCGACGGGCTGTCGCAGCCCATCCCGGCCGAACTCGATGCGATCTCGACCGGAGGGGTCGATGTCCTCAACGCGATCAGTTCGGGAGACTGGAGCGGCGCGTCGACCGTGCTCGGCGCGATCGACGCGGCGTGGAACACCTTTCGTACGCAAGCCATCCCCAAGAGGCTCGCCGCGCAGACGGACGGCGCCATCCAGGCGTTGGCCCACGCAGTCGGCGCCCGCGATCGACGAGGCGCGTCTCACGACGCTGTCGACCTTGTTCTCGCCGGCCTGGACATGCAGTTGCGCTACCGACCTCCGGCCGAGGTCAACGTCGCCCGTTTCGACGCTTGGACGCGTCAACTGCAGGTCGACGCGATGGCCGGCGACCATTCCGCCGTGGCGGGCGATGTGACGACCCTCGGATGGATCCGGGACCGGATCGCGCTCGACAACGCGGGCGCGGGGATCATCGACGACGAGCTGCGCTCCCTCGAAGCGCAGGCTGAGTCCGGCGAGTTCAGCGCTGCGTCTGCCGCCGCGGTTCGGCTCCGCCAGACCCTGGCGCCGGCGACCGCGGCCTGACCAGAGCTGCAGCTGATCGAACGAGACGGGTGTCAGCGGTACACGCCGTTGTGGCCGATGCTGAACCGGCCTGGCTGCGGGAAGAGCGTCAGGCCATGCGGGTCGCTGCCCACCGCGATCGTGTGCAGCACCCGGCCGGTGCGCGTGGAGATCACCGACACGCTCGCGTCGTACCGGTTCGAGACCCACAGGAGCCGTCCGTCGGCCGACACCTGCAACATGTCTGGGCTTCCCCCCACGCGCCAGGTGGCCACGACGCGATTCGTCGCGAAACGGATGACGGAGATCGTTCCACGCAGGCGGTTGCTCACGTACAGCTCCGTGCCGTTACGACTCACACAGAATCCGTGGGCTCCCGTCCCGGTCGGGATGAATCCGATCTCCCGCATCGCGCGCGGTTCGACGATCGAGACGCCGCCGCGCACCTGGTTCGCCACGTAGAAGACGGAGCCGTCGGGGGAGAGCTTGACGTCGACCGGGCTGCCGCCCACGTGCACGGATCCGACGACGCGCCGCCGCGGGATGTTCACCTTGACGACCTGACCGGCGAACTCGGTGCTGATCAAGAGGAAGCGACCGTCCCTTGAGAAGTCCAGGTGGTCGGGGCCCGACCACGGGATGCGGACGCTTCCACGCGGGCGCCACGATCGCGGGTCGTAAAAGAAGAGCGTCTGCAATCTCTCGGCCACGTCGATCGCCAGCCGGCCATCGGGCGTGAAGTAGAGGTTGTACGGGTCGGGCAGCTGGATCGTCCGGATCGGTCGCGACGTCCGCGGATCGATCACCGTGAGTGTGTTGCTGTAGGTGTTCCCCACGTACAGGCGGCGGAGGTTCCAGGCCGGCGTGACGTGCTGCGGCGCGATCCCCACCGGGAACGACCGCACGATGCGGAACGTCCTCGGGTCGATCACGTCTACCGTGTTCGAATGGTTGTTGGGGACGTACACCCGCGGAGGGATGCCCGCCACCCGGGGACTCAACGATCCGGTCGAGATCGCGGCGTAGACGTTCGTCCCCCGCGCCGGTGGGCGCGAGACCGGGAGCGGTCTCGGCGCGTTGCCGCGGGCCATCGGCGCCGTCGCGACGGGTCGCGGACGAGCGTGCCCCTGATCCGGATCGATCCCGATCACGAGGATGCCGATCAGGCCGATCGCGATGGCGGCCGCGGCGGATGCCCTCGCGCGCACGAATCTCATGGTCGTCCGAGGTGCACCGTGGGGCTCGCGAAGTCCACGTGGAGCGCGACCACGCCTCCGGGCAGGAGCAGGTCGAGCCCATCGGGGAACGAGAGGTCCCCGTTCGCGCTC
>JAYUAK010000402.1:0-3166 GCA_043741335.1 Actinomycetota bacterium | reverse complement strand
TCTCCGAGCGGTTGGACCGCGGCGTTGTCGGCGCGACTCCAGCACTACGGGCACGTGCTCGTCGACGCGCTCGCATGGGTACCCGGGTGGGCCGCGGGGTTCGCGGTCGCGATCGCGCTCGTCCTCCTGGTACGCCGTGCGCTTCGCGAGGTGCGGCAACCCGATACCCAGGACTCAGTCGACGAAGCATCCGAGCGAAAGGAGAACGCTGATGAGCACTAAGAGTGCCAAACGAAAGAAGATGAAGAACACTCCGACCAAGGGACGACGCGGCGCGCGGGGCAGACGGCCGGCCGGGGGAACGTGGGCGCTCCTCGGCGTGGGCCTTGCGATCGTCGCCCTGGGAGCCCTCTATCTCTCGAACCGCCCCTCATCGCCGACTGGCGGCCGATTCAACTCCCAGGTCGGCCAACCGGGCCCAGGGCTCGCAGCACCGGCCATTCAGCTCCGCTCGTCGGCCGGCGGTACGTTCGACCTCGCGTCGATGCAGGGCAAGACCGTTCTCTTGTACTTCCAAGAGGGACTCACGTGCCAACCGTGTTGGGACCAGTTGGTCGACATCCAGAATCAGCTCGCCCGCTTCACCGCGCTCGGCATCGACCAGGTCGTCTCGATCACCACAGACCCCATCGACCAGATCCAGCAGAAGGTCGCGGACGAGGGGATCACGGAGCCAGTCCTGTCCGACCCAGATCTCGCAGTTTCCCAGAGCTATCACGCGAACAGCTTCGGGATGATGGGCGACAGCCGGGATGGCCACACGTTCATCGTGGTCGGCCCCGACGGCACGATCCTCTGGCGCGCGGATTACGGCGGCGCGCCCGACTTCACGATGTATCTGCCGGTCGATTCACTTCTCGCCGACATCA
Source organism: Actinomycetota bacterium (assembly GCA_043741335.1). Lineage (GTDB taxonomy): Bacteria > Actinomycetota > UBA4738 > UBA4738 > HRBIN12 > JBBQVZ01. The sequence goes on along the minus strand of JAYUAK010000402.1, from coordinate 2,297 downwards.
AGCGGGGGCTGGATGGGCGTTAGACCTGTCGAGGTTCTGCTGCTCACGCAGGCTGATTGCGCTTTCTGCCACGACGCCGAGGAGATCCTCGAACGCCTGTCTGCCGAGTACGGTTTCGCGATCACCATCCTCGATCTCGAGACGTTGGAGGGTCGAGAGACCGCTGTGCGAGGCGGCATTCTGTTCCCACCGGGCATCCTCATCGACCGCGAGCCGTTTTCCTACGGGCGTCCGTCCGAACGGAAGCTCCGCAAGGAATTCGAGCGACGCCGCAAGCTGCTCAGGCGATCTTGATGCCAAAGAACAAACGATCCGCGCGACGACGACTACGGCTGCGGGGCAATCACTGGGTGACGTTGCCGCTCATCATCGTCGGCATCCTCCTCTTCATCTCGGGGAACATCGGAGCAAGGGCGGGGATCGTGATCCTTCCGTTCGACCCGCATCACCTGATCGGACAATACGGCGGTGCGACGATGCTCGTCGTGGGGCTCATGCTGCTGTAGCCGGACCGCACGCTCCTGAAGACTCCCGATTACTCGGTGGGTATCGGGCTAGAGCGGTCACTATTGACTGTGTCTACTACCCAGCGTAGTATGGTGCCGAAGTCCAGTTCGTGGGCGAAAGAGGAGTCGCATGTTTGCGTTGGTTTCGATCCCGTGGACACATGAAGGCAACGGGTGCTTCCCGACTGGGCGTTGGTGCCGCTGCTCATCGTCACCGGGCTTGGCTACGCGTGGGTGATGGGAAGGATCCTCGACCGAGATGAAGGCACGGAACCTCCCGGCGGTGGTGGTCGATCTCCGTGCTTCGGACCACATCCACTCGCGCCTGAGGTGCCTCCGAGCTTGCAGAAGGTTGGCCACAGCAGCTGAAGAGTGTAGAGCGGCACGGGATGCTGGCGACCCGAGCGCCGACGTCAACGGCGCTCGCTGAACGCTCGTGCGCGCTCCTCGAACTCCTCGCGGTCGATCTCACCCCTCGCGAAGCGCTGCTCGAGAGTCGCCTCCGCTTCGTTGACAGCGAGCGTGTCCAGCTGGCCGTGATCGCCTTCACGACGTCGGTTCGACATCAACCGAGCCACGAGGACCGCTCCCACGATCCCCGCGGTGAGGAACAGACAACCCAGGGTCACGTAGAGGATCCCGTTCCCGCAACACCAGCTCACCGATCTTCACCTCCCACGCGAGCGAGAGCCCGACTGTACTTGACTGCCGCGGGAGCTTGGCTCATGCGCGGTCAGACCCGAAACCGGCAGAACAGGACCGACCCCATACCGAGGACGCGGTGCCCCATGGCGACGATCGCGAGCCCCGTGACCGACTGCGCGCCCATCAGAAGTCCGCCCAGGAGGCCAAGGGCAAGCCTGCGCGGGGTCTCCCCTTTGATGCCGATCGGATCCCCATCCAAGAGCCGCCGGACCCGGGCGGGAACGTCTCCTCCTCCGAGGGGAACCGCGAACGGCGCCGCGAGGTGTGCCAGGGCTACCTTGGATATCCCGCTGGCCACGATGGCTGGGTTCGCCAAGCGATCCGCGGCGTAGTCGTCAGCCGCTTCTTCGATCGCTTGTTCGACGACTTGCAACGCGGCTCGCCCCTGCGGCAGTGGAGCGAGGGCCGCCGTCATCGCCTTCGCAAGCAGGACCAATACGTGATGCCCGCCCTTGATGTGTCCCTCCTCATGGAGGAGCACCGCGGCCCGCTCCTCGGCGTCGAGCAGGGTCAGCAACCCGCGAGAGATGACGATCTGTGAGACTGGGCGGCCGATCGAGTAGGCCTCAGGGTGGTCGACGCCGACCACGTACACGCGTGCACCACTCGGCATCGTCCATCGGGCCTCCGACGTGCGAACCCGCCCGGACCATGTGCGGACCGATCCAGCCAACAGGACCCAGAGGAACCTCCCGATGACGGCGACGAGCAACAGCCCTGCCGACAACGCAGACCACCGTCCAAGCGGGTTGCTGCCGATCCCCATGAACGCTCGAGCGCACAGGTGCCAGAGCTGGGAGATGTTCGACACGGTCAGCACTTCCGGCACCAGCGCGACCGCCAAGAGCGCCACGGTGGTGCTGAACATGCCCAGGAGGGAAAGAAACCCTAGCCCGAGCCGCCAGCGGGGTGCCGGGATATGGATCCGGATAAGCAAAGCCGGAACAAGCAAGAACGCGAGTGCTCCGAAGACGAGGAAGACGAGACCGCTCATGGAGCGCGTTTCTTGCGCGCAGTCGCGGCGAGGCGGCGGAGTTCTTCCTCGTCGCGCTTCTTCATGCCACGAACGAAGTGAGCCAGCGCGTT
>JAYUAK010000401.1:0-7437 GCA_043741335.1 Actinomycetota bacterium | reverse complement strand
CCGAACAGGAAGAGCCCCGCCCAAACAGCCGGGGTCGACACAACATCCTTCAACGACGCACCCGAGAGCTGCAGATGACCCGTATTCGCCGTGACCTGGTTCATGCCGTGCTTCAACGTCAGCTGCGCGCCGGCGGCGAGCGCCACCGACACGAGGATCAGTCCGATCAACATGGGGCGACTCCTCCCTTCTGGTCCTTTGGCTGGTTGTTTGGTCGCTCGTGTGGTTGGCTCGACGGGAGCCGCCGCGGTCACAGGTCCTCGACCTCCGCCTCGACGACGACTTCGATGTGCTCTTGCACGCGTGGAACCTCGATGACCTCGAACAGGTAGCGCTGCGTCTGCACGTGATACAGGTGGCCGGTCTCACTCGATGAGAGGCCGATCGTGACCCAGTACTTCCCGGCCGTATAAGGGAACGCGGGGATCCGGAACCGGACGCGCTTCTTCCCGTCGAACCGAGCGATGACGATGCCATGCTGCGACGTCCGCTCCTGGATCACCGAGTGATTCGTGGCACCGTCCAGGACCGCGAAGTCCACGTCGAGGTCTTCGACGGGTCCGTTCGTTCGGATATCGATCTGGATCGTCAGCGGATCGTCACGGAGCACGGGACCGTCCCCCGCACCGGACGCCCGGATCACCTCCACGGCGTCGATCTCGGCTTCGCGGGTTCCTTCTTCGGAGACGAACCCAGGGTCGGTCACCCCGAGCAGCACGTAGCGCATCTCGCGTACGACGTCGTCGGGAAGCCCGATCGCGTGGATCCGTCCGTGGTCGAGCATCACGGCGCGATCGCACACGGCGCGAACCGTGTCGAGAGCGTGGGTCACCAAGACGATCGTCCGCCCTTCCGCCTGGAAGCTCCTGATGCGGTCGAGGCACTTCGCCTGGAACGCCTCGTCGCCCACGGCGAGCACCTCGTCGATCAACAAGATGTCGGGCTCGACGTGCACGGCCACCGCGAACCCCAAGCGAACAAGCATGCCCGACGAGAAGAACTTCACCTGGTTGTCCATGAAGTCCGGCAGCTCGGCGAACGCGACGATGTCGTCGTAGACCCGGTCGGTGTCCCTGCGCGACAGCCCCAGGAACGAGGCGTTCAAGTAGACGTTCTCGCGACCCGTGAGCTCCGGGTGGAAGCCGGCGCCGAGCTCGAGCAACGCCGCCACGCGGCCGCGGTATCGGATGAGGCCCGACGTCGGGCGAAGGATCCCCGCGATGCACTTCAAAAGCGTCGTCTTGCCAGATCCATTGTGGCCGATCAGTCCGAGGGACGTGCCCTGCTCGACGGTGAATGCGATGTCGCGGAGCGCCCAGAACTCTTCGGCCCGCATCCGGCCGGAGAGCACGCGCTGCTTCAGCGAGCTCGGTCGTTCGCGGAATAACCGGAAGACCTTGGAGACGTCCTCGATCTCGAGGGCGGCGGTCACAGTTCCTCCGCGAAATCACCGGAGTGCCGGAAGAACAGCCGCCACGCGTATAGCAGGAGGAGGGAAGAGAAGACGAGCGTCAGCGAGATCACACCGATGAGCCACGCGATGCTCACCTGCGGGAGCACGAGGATCCCCTTCGGACGAACCGTGGCGTAGAGCGCACGCTGGAACCCCGAAACGATCGGCGTGAGGGGATTCAGCAGGTACACGGTCCACAGATGCGGCGACCACGGTGACGTGGCGTCGGTCAGCTTGTCCTGGACCACGCCGCCTTGGTACACGATCGGCGTCATCCAGAACCAGACCAGGAGCGCCAAGCCGATCAGATGTTGGATGTCGCGATAGTGGACGTTCAAGGCCGAGACCCAGAAGACGAGTGCGGTGGTGAAGACGACAAGCGTGACGAACGAGAGCGGATACAGCGCGAGCGCCGAGGCATGGATGCCGTAGCCACTCACGAGGATGAACGCGAGGAGCACGACCGACTGCAACGCGAAGTCCACGAGCGCCACGCCGACCACAGCGAGCGGCAGGATCTCGCGGGGGAAGGCCACCTTCTTCACCAAGTTCCCGTTGTCGATGACAGAGCGCGTCCCGTTGCCGACCGCGACGGAGAAGAGATTCCAGGCCAGGAGCCCGGAGAGCAGGAACACGGGGTAGTGCGGCGTCGGGTTGCCGAGGATCTTCACCACGAACGTGAACACGGCCAGGAACACGATCGGATTGAGGATGGACCAGACGGCGCCCAGGACCGAGGCCGTGTACTTCACCTTCAGCTCTTTGCGGATCAGGTTCAGCAGGATCTCGCGGTACGCGAAGAGCTCGCGGACGCGCTGCCCTGGACGGAATCGGATGGACTCCGAGGTGCGTTCGGTGACGTTCAATGAAGGGGCGATAGGGTGACTCCTCGAGTGGATGCGCAGGTCAAGAGCGGTGTGTTCGAGTCTAGCAACCGGTCCCGCCCGGATTTCGAAGGTTCTATGACGTTCCTCGGAAGGTCGACAGAGCGCGCGCGTAGTCCACACCCAAGCCTTCTCGCAGGTCGGACTCATCGGCGCCGAGGTCGGCGAGGGACTTGCCCCAGATCGCCATGGCCTTGTGTGCGGGGTCGCGAACGAGCGCCAGCGTCTCCTCGATGGCCCGTTCGTACCCCTTGGCGGTGGCCTCGGTCCCACGCAAGGTGTCGACGTGGGCGCGTGCGGCTACACCCATCCGTTTACGGAGCTCGGAGTCCTCGAGGAGCGTGCGAACCCGGCCGGCCAGCTCGGAAGGATCCGTAGGGCCCGGCGCGATGCGGAGCACGGTGTCGTCTGGTGCGTCGAGGTACGCACCCGTCGCGCTGACGACGGAAGGCTTCCCCGCCTGCATCGCGCGCATCAGCGAGCCGCTCACTTCGCCGCGGTGCGGGAACCGGAGGTCGACGACGACATCCGCCGCGGCGATCCATCCGCGGAAGTCGTCATCGGAGACATCTGCCGCGAGCTTCACGCGGCCGCCGAGGCGCGAGGCGTCGACCACCTGATCCACGTCGTAGCCTTCGATCCGACGCCCGACCAGGACCACGTGGACGGAGTCGTCAATCTCGCTCGCCGCCGCAAGGACGGCATCCAGTCGCTTGGCCTCGTTGAGGTCTCCGGGCGCGACGATCAGGGAGCGCATGGCTCTGGCTTCGAGCTCTACCCGGAGCTCGCGGCCGCGATCGGCCGCCCGGAGCATGTCGGCGTCGGACTCGACGATCGGGTGCGGGACCACGAAGACCGGCGTGCGGCACCCGAACTCTTCCAGGTAACGCTTGCCGAACTCCGAATGCACGACGATCCCGCGCGCGCGGCGCGCGACGTGCGCGCACCAGGGCTCGCGCAACGGTTCGTTCCGAACCACGTCCGGCGAGTGGAGGTTCCCCCGCAGTCTGGCGGCTTCCCGGGTCGCCATGAAGCCCAGCGGATCCCCGAGCGTCCTCAGTCCCCGCACGAAGTCGTCGAGCGCAAGATCATGGAGCACGACGAGCGAAGCTTGGGCCAGGAACACGGCCCGATAGGCCTCCAGGTGGAACTCCACGTTGTTGCCCAGCTGGAAGACACCGAGCCGGTACCCGGGAAGCCGAGGCGTGTCCTTCGGCTCGATCGGCCACAAGACATCGATCCGATGCCGTTCGGAGAACCCGATCCGACGTAAGCCGTCCAGGACGGCACGGTCATAGGTGGCAACACCCGTGCGCGCCGGGGGCAGCGGGCCCGAGAACACCAGCTCTCCGACGGATCCCGGTGCGGCCGGCATGACGCGGCGGACCACCTTGCGGACAGCGTCGCGGAGCATCAATCGAGCAACCGTGCGACGATGTCGGGCCAGCCCGGAACCTCCGAACGCACGAGCGCGTTGCCGGCGGCCCCCAACCGCGAGGCGAGATCGCGATCCGCGTGCAGCCGGTCGAACGCTTCCGCGATCGCCTTCGGTTCGGGCGAGGCGACCAGACCGGTCTGACCGTCCACCACGAACTCCAGCGGACCGCCACTATCGGAGAGCGTCACCACGGGACGGTCGGCCGCAAACCCTTCCAGCGTGACGTAGCCGTAGTCCTCGTCGAACGGGCCGTAGTAGACGGCGAGCGCGCCCTCGTACAGCTGGTACAAACGATCGTCGGTGACCCCGATCTCGAACCGTACACGCTGTTGCAACCCCAACCGGTCGACCTGGTCACGCAGCGCTTGTTCGTCCGGGCCCTTGCCCACCAACACGAGCGTCACCGGGCTCTTAACGTCCTGCATCGCCTCCACCACGAGGGATTGACGCTTCAAGCTCTCCATCCGGCTCGGGAACAGTACGTACTCGCCCAGAGGGACCGACGGCTCGGCGAGCAGGTGCTCCATCACCGGCGACGGGTGATAGAGCACTTCGGCGGGGATCCGGAGCGAGCTCCACAGCCGATCCTTGACGTTCTTCGAGTTCGTGTAGACACGTTTCGCTTCATTCATGGCGAGCCGATCTGCGTTCCAGACCATGTCGCGCACAGCGGGTCCGTCCTCTTGCCGCGACAGGTCGGCGTAGACGGGGTGATCCCACAGCTCGTACGCCGTGCGGTGCTGATGCATCAACCAGACGATCTTGCGTTCGTGCTCGATCAAGTACGCCGGGAACTTCAGTCCGATCACGGCATCGACCTTCAGGCCGTTCGACTCCGTGATGTCGAAGCTCCGCCACACCGCCATCTGGTGCGCGAGCTGTGATGCCGGGTACCACTTGCCGGCGATCTGCACCAAGTCGGCGTCGTGACCGGCCACGCGCAGTGCTCGGACCAGGCCCTCGGCATGCGTCTCGGCACCGCCGCGCACGAACGCGGTCTGCGGATGAAGGACGGCGACCCTCACGCGGGATCCCTTCGTTCCTTGCCGACGTCGGCGACAGCGTCGGCGTCGGCTTCGGCAGGGACGTCGACGTCGGCGTCGGCAGGCTCCACCTCGGCGCGGAGACGGGCGATCTCGGCCTCGGCCGCCATCAACCGCTCGGCCAGGCTGGTCGTGAGCTCCGCGTGATCGGCGATCAACCGGTCGTATCGCCACGAGATCGGACGCGCCACGCGGAACAAGCGGTATTTGATCTGGCGGCGCCACCGCGACGTCGAGGCCAGGTTTCCTTCGCCCTGCGGGATGATCACCTTCTCGTCCGCGCGCATCTGCATGGACAGATCGTGGAGCCGATCGCGGACCTCGGCGGTATCCATGCGGGCACGCGACGCGCGCTCCTGGGCCCAGTAGAGCTCACGGGAGAGGTCGTCGAACGCGGGATCGTGGTCGGAAGGTGCGGCCATAAGCGCAGGTCAGCCTAGCATCCGCTTGGCCGCGGACCGCTCAGCCAAGAGGCGTCGAAGCGAGCCAGTCCGCCACCGAATCGTCCAACGACGGGAACGGTTCGATTCCCACGTGCTCCAGATATGCGCTCGAGAGCGAGGAGTTCTCCGGTCGGGCGGCGCCGAGGTCGAGCGACGCCACCGCCTGCGGCTGGACGATCCCGGAGAGGCCGCCGATCACCCGGGCACGCTCCAACACGTCGAACCAGCAGGCCGGCTCGGATCCGGCGAGGTGGTACGTGCCGAAGCGGCCGGTGAGGAGAAGAGGAAGCAGCCGCGCAACGAGATGTCGGACGAACGTGGGCGAGCCCGTGCGATCGCGGATGCCGCCGGCGCTCTCACCCCGGCGCAAACGCTCAACCGCGTCGCTCGCGTAGTCGTCGCCCGCGCCGAAGACGAAGCCGGTCCGCACGACGAAGTGCTCCGGAACGAGGTTCCGCACGAACCCCTCCCCCGCGAGCTTGGTCCGCCCGTACACGGACAGAGGGTTCGGCGCGTCGAGCTCGTCATAGGACGCGCCCTTCGTACCGTCGAAGACGTAGTCGGTCGAGAGATGGAGCAGCACGGCGCCGCAGGCGCGCGCCGCGATCGCTGCGTGCTGCGCGCCGAGCACGTTGTCCCGCGCCGCCCGCCCTGGATCCGCCTCGCACGCGTCGACCTGCGTCTGCGCCGCGAAGTTCAGGATGGCGTCGGGACGAAGAGGTGGGATCGTCTGCATCACCGCATCGTGGTCGCCGATGTCGAGCTCGGCATGAGTGAATGCGTGAACCTCGTGATGTTCGGGCGCCTGCGCGAGGAACGCGCGCCCCAGCCCTCCGCCGGCGCCGGTGACGACCAACCTCATCGGCCGGCTCCGGCGGCGCGCGGCTCGGTCACGACCGGCACGTCGTGAGCCGCCCGTAACCAGGCGAGGTGATCGCGGTACCAGTCGACCGTACGCGCCAGCCCGTCGTCGAACGACTCCTTCTTCGCCCACCCGATCGCGCGCAACCGATCCGATCGCAGGCCGTACCGGAAGTCGTGCCCGGGACGATCGGCCACGAACACGATCTGCGACGCGGACGCTCCAGCCAGCTCGCAAACACGCCGCGCAAGGTCGATGTTCTCCAACTCATGACCGTCGCCGATGTTGTAGACCGCACCGGACTCGCCGGCGTCGAGCACCGTGAGCGCTGCCGCAACCCAGTCGGTGACGTACAGAAACTCGCGGCGCTCCTTCCCTTGCCCATACACGGGAACGGGCCGCCCCTCGAGTGCGCAGATCGCGAACGTCGGGATCACGCGTTCGATCTGGCGTGGCCCGAACGCGTTCGTGCCACGCACGATCATCACGGGCGCGCCGTATGTGGAAACGTATGCGCTGCAGAGAAGGTCAGCCGCCGCCTTGCTGGCCGCGTACGGGCTGACCGGCCGCAGCGGATGATCTTCGTCGAAGACGCCGTCGCCTGCATCGCCCGGTCCGTAGACCTCGTCCGTCGAGATCATCAACATCCGAACGTCATGGGTTCTGCATGCGTCCAAGACCGCCTGCGTTCCCAGGACATTCGTGCGGAGGAACGATGCGGGGTCGTCGATGCTGCGGTCGACGTGCGTTTCGGCTGCCGCGTGGATCACGGCGCCGGTGCCGGCGACCAGCTCGTCAACGAGCGCGGCGTCTTCGACATCGCCCAGGACGAAGCGCAACCGTGGATCCGCGTCGTGGCCTTCGAGGTTCGCACGGCTGCCACCCGTGGAGAGCTTGTCCAGGACGGTCACAGTGGTCGAGGGTCGTTCGAGCAGGGCGTCGACCACGTGGGAGCCGATGAATCCGGCGCCGCCGGTGACGAGGACATCGGTGTCGTTAGTCATGGTCGGATCTCATGGAGGGACCGGGACGCCAGGAGTCTACTCGGCGATCCTCCCTGGCCTCGTTGCAGCGCTCCGGAGCACCGTCGCGGTGGCGCGTGCCGTCGCCTCCCACGTGAATCGCGCCGCTCTTGCGACCCCCGCCGCCGAGAGCACGGCCCGCAGATCGTCGTCGGCGACCAACTCCGACAGCGCGCCCGCGACCGCATCCATGTCCTCGGGATCGACCAGGATGGCGGCATCCCCCGCCACTTCCGGCAGCGAGGAAACGTTGGAAGTGAGGACCGGGATGCCGGCGGCGAACCCTTCGAGC